>NZ_JHEG04000001.1:802425-877823 GCF_000760695.4 Tolypothrix bouteillei VB521301
TCCCACCGTCTTAATGTAGATGGCGAAATCCCCACTAAATCACCAAACTCAGATACTTTCCACATAAACTTACTCACTCTAGTTAGCTATGAATAAGTTTAGATAAGAATTTGGCTATTTAGTCAAGCTCCTTATTCAACTCTCCTACGTTACCTACTGCACTACCTATCAGTGCAAAGCCAACCCAGCCAAGGATGATGCTGACAAGTGCTAGGGCAACGTTTGGATCGACAAGCAGCCCGAACATAACAGGTGGTTGAAAGTTGGTGAGATTGGGATCGTTCGAGAAACCATACGACGTTTCTGGCCATACACCTGCAAGAACTAGCCCCATCCAGAAGGCGGTTGAGAGAAAGGCAGCAATCGCAGCTGAAGCGAGGTCTGTTGTTGGGCGCGTCCAAAGCACAGCTAAACCACTTGCTCCCAAGCTGATAGCTGCAAAAAAGGACATCGCGCAATGCAGTTTCGCATGCGGTAACCACAGTGGATTTGCCATATGCGCTTTCGCAAGTAGAAAACCGTCTACGCCGATAGGCACAACTATGGAGAGAATAGCTGTGACAACAATCAAGTTGCGTCCCAGTGAAACTCGGTTCATGTGTTTTTCTATGTTGCAGTTTGCACCTTTTAGAATAGCAATGGCTTAGGTACTGCACAAGCGATCGCATTTAACAACTCACGCCATGGGTTGTTTGTTTATCTAATGTAGTGAGTGCGTGCGATCGCTATTGGGTCAGCAGGAACAAACACCACTATTTTATTATGATGACTTGTATGGCAATGCCCACCCAATAAAATCTAGCTACTCACCAGTAATAGAGAGTTCGTCAACCCAAACTCTGGGACAAACCCCGCCAGGAGTTAATTCCGCCTCTTGTTCCACAAAAATAATAGACTTGAGGACTTCGAGAAAATCTCCTGCAACAGTAGCTGACTCAATACTAACTTTCTCACCTTTGTTCACCAACCAACCATCAAACGGTAGAGAGAAAGAACCTTGTAAAGCTTTCACCCCAGCGTGAAGGGCTTGTAAATTATCAATCAAAATGACATTCTCAGCCGTTTCCAAGTTCAATTCCCGTTCGGGAGTCGCAGAAGTTGCAAAGACATGATAAAAATTGGGGCTAACAGTAACTTTTGCACCAATATTGGCATGACCCGTTGGGGTTGCGTTCATTCTTTTTGCAGTACCTGCACTGTGGAGAAAGTTGGTTAAAACGCCATTCTCAATGAGTGAAATGCGGCGAGTGGGAGTTCCTTCACCATCGAAAGCTTCTGCACCAACATTGGCTGGATGTAGAGCATCATCAGCAACTGAAAGCAGAGGAGAAGCAATTTGCTTACCTAAATCATCAGGAGTCGATAAGCTTTGCTTGTCCAAAATACTCTGAGCGTTGAATATGTTAGAAAAAGCACCTAGCAAACTCAAAAAAGCATCCGGGGAGAAAACAACTCGATATTTACCCGACTTGATTTTTTCATAATTCAAGTGGCTAATAGTTTTCTCTGCAGTTTCCTGGATACAACCATTAATATCTAAATTGTCCAAACCCCTGCTAATTCTAAAAGCACCAGCACTGCGGGGTTTTTTACCGTCTTCTTCTGTTTTGCTGTAAAGATAAACTGATGCGACGGAGTGAGATTCTGTTCTCAACGCACCATCACTGTTGAGATAGAAGCGATCGATATCTCTTTGCGCCAAACTATTGTAAGGCACTCCCTTAATCGCCGGATGAGCGCTCATTAACTCTTTCTCAGCTGTTAACAAGCTTTCAATAAGTTGAGCAACAGGGACTTGAGGTGCTTTTTCTTCAGAGGAATGCTCTATGGGAACAGTTGATTCTGGGCTAAAATCTGGCACATTTTCTTTTACACCAAAGAAACTTGCTTCATATGCCGTTTTCAAAGCTAACTCTAGCCCTTTGGGGTCTACATCTGTCGTTGTGGTGACACCCATTGTATTGTCTTCATTCCAAACGCGTACAGTGACACCAGAAAGATTGGAAGCTTTGACTTGCTTTGGTTCACCGCGATCTACTTGTACGCTGGTTTGGTCTGCACTTGAGCCATAAATGTCAAATTTTTTGATGCCAAGCTTTTCTGCATTTTCCTTGGCGTAAGTCGCAATTTCAGTAATATTGGGCATAGTCTGGCAATTTTGAATTTAAGCGTTTTTCTCGCTCCCAGGCTCAGCCTGGGAGTGTATTAGTGGAGGCTCTGCCTCCTATCATAAGTGGCAGAGCCACTAGGAGGGCATTCCCAGGTTCTACCTGGGAACGAGTTAATCAGCCATCAGCCCTCCCTTGTTCGCCAGTCGCCAGGGCGCGGGAAACCCGCCTGCAGCGCTGGACTCACCATTAGCCATTAGCCATTAGCCATTAGCCATTAGCCATTAGCCATTAGCCATTAGCCATTAGCCATTAGCCATTACCGTCCACCTACAGTGATGGAATCAACTTTAATGTGGGGCTGTCCTACTGTAGTGTAGATACTGCCACTAACAGAACCACAAAAACCTGGTGCGAGGGATAAATCTTGAGAACACATGGAAATTTTGTTCATAATTTCCTTTGCTTCACCAATCAAAATTGCTCCCTTTAATGGCTTGGTAATTTTGCCGTTTTCAATCAAATACGCTTCGTCTACACCAAAGTTAAATTGACCTGTAGCACCAACGCTACCACCACCCATCTTTTTACAGTAAATACCTTTGTCAATGGAAGCAAAGATTTGATCGAGGCTGTAATCGCCTGTCGCAATATAGGTGTTACGCATCCGACTGGCTGCAGCAAAGGTGAAATTTTGACGGCGACCGCTACCTGTTCTGGGGTGTCCGGTACGGGAAGAACCAGCCCGATCGGCTAAGAAGTTCTTCAAAACTCCTTTCTCAATCAACAGAGTTCTTTGGGCTGGCATACCTTCGTCATCCATATCAATGGTACCAAAGGCATTGTCAGTGCGCCCTTCATCCCAAGCAGTTAAGCTCTCATGGGCAATTTTTTCGCCTTTCTTGTCAGCAAAAGGAGTGGTGTTGCGTTCGATTTGAGTTGTTTCGAGCAGGTGTCCGCATGCTTCGTGGAAGATAACTCCACCAAAGTGATTTGCCATCACAATGGGGTAAGTTCCCGACTCTACATAATCAGCGTAGAGCATTTTTCCTGCTGATTCTGAAATGTGTTCTGCTGCTTCTTTGTAGTCCCAAGTTCTCAGGAAATTGGGGTCGCTGGTGTTACCGCCACGTTCTGCAATAGAAGTGCGATGAGCGCCATCAGCACACAGAAGGCTGAGACCTACCGATTGAGTGAGGCGAATATCACGAGCAAAGGTTCCATCGCTCGCTGCAACTAAAACTTCTTGCCAATCGCGGAAATAGGTACTGCGGCGCGATTGTATGTGGTTGGCTTTTTGCTTGAGTTGATCGGTACTTTCAAGCAATAGTTCTCCCATTTCTCGAATTGAGCTACAAAGAGGTAGCCAACCATCTTTACCTCTTTTGGTAGCGTAGTCTCTCAGCAATTCTAGATTAATTTCTGGGATAAAAGAGTTGGGCGCGGGGAGTTGCAACCCCATGATAGAAAGTCCTTTTTCCAACGCTGCTTTCAACCCGGAAAATGTTATATCGTTGGTGCTAACATAACAATCTGCTTTGCCACGAAATACTCTGACTCCCGCACCTGTAGACAGGCGGGGTGTAATGCTGGTGATAGTATCCTCTTCTGCAAGGCAACTAATATAATTAACACGCTCTAAGAAAAATTCAATAAAATCAGCACCCGCCGCACGTCCAAGCCCTAAAAGGGTAGACAAAGGAGCTTCCCAGGTTTCATCGAAGCGCTCTGGGGTGAAGGAGTAATGTAGGCTGGGAAGTTGATTTGAGAGAAGTGGAGTAATTGTAAGCATTAGTATTTTCGGTAGGCTGGGTTTAACAAGTGTTTTAGCAGTTCCGACTTTAGGTAAAATATGACGGATTGAATGAACTGTGTACTATCATACCTATTTACCTATTATGGTCATAAGGTGAAAGGATGACAGGTGGGTAATCCGACTTTCTACCTTTTTTTTAAGTATTAAAAAAGTGTTAAACTGTAAATACCTATCGGCGATATTCGTCCCCACAGTCACCGATTAACTGATATAAGTTCCTCGATTTGCTAGAGATAGCATCTATCCGATCGCAGTCTTCAGTATCTAATGTAAAGCTGAATACTCTGGCATTATCTTCTAGATGCTCCGCTATCCCAAGCCTTGCACCAACGATCGCACCTGCTACTGTTGGTTTGTCTAAAATATAACGCAGTGCGATGTTAGGAATACTAACGCTATGTTTGTCGGCTATGGTCTTAAGAACAGACAGTAATTCTTGGAATAACTGCCAACCTCCCCAACCATCTATCATATTTTTGTATTTTCGCAAGCTGACGGTAGCTAACTCAGACCCTCTTGGTTCTGAAACACCCACATATTTTTCTGATAAAAAACCACCGCAAACCGTACCGTAAGTCAACAGTTGTATGTCATGCTCTTGGCAGAACTGAATCATCTTCACTTCAGGACGGCGATCGACAAGAGAAAATTGTACCTGGTTGGAAACTATTTTTATGCCTGCTTCTGTAATAATTTGCAGGTGTTCTGTATCAAAATTCGTTAAGGCTAAATGTTTAATTTTCCCTTCTGTTTGCAGTTCCGCCATATATTTGAGGGCATCTAAATAGTTTTTGTCTCGATATTCCCACCAGTGAAATTGCATTAAATCCAGGCATTCTACTGCCATTCTTCTTAAAGAGATATTAATATTCTCTTCTACCAATTTTTTTGTCATTTTGGTAGGACGGGGTACCCATTTTGTAAAAGCTTGAATATTAGCTAAAGCCTCTTGACCCCGAGTCGCAATCAGTTGGCGGCGGAACTCACCAATAAAATCTTCCGCCGGACCGTAATGATCTGCTAAGTCCCAGGTGGTAAAGCCTGCATCTACATATTGGAACATGGCTTGGATGGCAGATGTTGGGTTGATGCGCCCGTGTGCGCCGGAAACTTGCCACATCCCGTTTAAGAGGCGAGAAATGTTTAAATCTGTGGTAAATTGCAGGCGACTTGATTGAGGTAGGTTCATGGGATTTGGTTAGTTGTTAATTGTGAGTAGTTAGTCTTTTTACCGCCAGCCTTTTTCGGCTTGCTCTAAAACATAAGAAGAAACTTCTTGAATTTCTTCTGGTGTTAAGCGATCTTTGTAGGCTGACATATTATTTTTTCCATTGGTTACGATAGATGCGATCGCATCTACAGAATCCATCCCATTTTTCTTAAGTGCTTTCAATTTTAAGTTTTTTCCCCGTCTGATAATATTGCTGCCGTTGATATGACATCCAGCACAATGAACGTCAAAAATTTTAGCACCATTAGCTGTCTCTGCTGCTATTGCTTGAGGAAGGCATAATAACATGAAAAATATAAATGTCACTAAGAAAATAGCGATAAGCTTTGGAAATTTGATATTCATAAGTAACACAAACAAATGAAACGTAAGATGTTTTTAGGCTTGTAGTTGCCCTTGAGCGCTAAAGCACATCTACGAACATTTTATGTTTTTTTAAGTTGAACTACTTATCAATATTTTTATATAATAAATAGTTATACTACCTACCGTACAAAAGCGTACTCGTTCATTTTGCTCTGTAGGTTCGCGGTGTTATACCTGTCAATTGCCGAAACTGTTTGCTCAGATGGCTGTGGCTGTTGAACCCACACTCTAAAGCAATGTCTACGATCAATTGGTCTGTTTGTTTCAACAACTGCTTCGCCCGTTCTATCCGTTGTTGGAGCAAGTATTGGTAGGGAGCTATGCCCAGCGATCGCTTGAATAAATGGCTGAAATGAAATTGGCTCATGCCTAACAACTGGGCCAAATCTGCGAGCTTAATGTCTTGATTGAGATGTTCGTTGATGTACTCCAAGACTTGCAGCAGTTGACGCTCGGGTAAACCACCCTTATAAATTGCAAGGTGAGGTTTGGACGCAAAGTATTG
The DNA here is from genome assembly GCF_000760695.4 of Tolypothrix bouteillei VB521301. Taxonomy (GTDB): domain Bacteria; phylum Cyanobacteriota; class Cyanobacteriia; order Cyanobacteriales; family Nostocaceae; genus Scytonema; species Scytonema bouteillei_A. The sequence goes on from NZ_JHEG04000001.1 coordinate 808,452, forward strand.
TCTGAGTAAATGCACTGCCAAAACATTTGCCAGTGATTCAACATAAAGCCTTCCGCCTAAATTTTCCTGTTGGAGTTCGCACACCAGCATCATGCCAAGTGACTCAATTTGTGGATCGCGAGCCTGAAATTGGCTCAGCAATTCCAGTCGATCTGAATTCATAGCAAGAGCTTCTGTTGCAACGCTCTGGATGAAATCAGACGCAATCCGAATCTGCAAGTGGCTATCCTCTCCATCCCATCGAGCAAAACACTGGGTCTTTGCAGGTGTTATGGAAATATCGCCTTTTGCGTACATCCCTGCATAAGTCTGACCTTCGTGAACTTGTAGCAAGCGAATTGGACGGGAGGAAAGAGACAGATAAATCGCGTGTTCTTGGCTGTAATGACACCTCGCTTCACCCGGAGGGTGTTGGAATTGCTCGACTACAATATTTTCCCAACCCCGAGATTGGCTGGACAAGATGGGTAAGTGGATCGTTTCTATCTCATGGGTGGCGGTCGTCTTCACGATCTGAAACTCAATCTATTTCATCTATATCTCCACAGGATACCCCAAGAAAGACTTATCTCTTACAATCCCACCATCATACGGTTATTTATTCGTTTTTTGAACTTTTGTACGAAGTTCACTGAAAAATTACAGCAAGATTGTGATAGTGGCACAGGAATTAGATAGTTGAGCCGGAATCCTTTACATAAGCTGGAATTGTAATCCATCCGAAGAACTATGGCACACCTGTTACATATTGATTCCAGTCCCAGAGGAGAACGTTCGCACTCTCGCAAGCTCACAAGAGAATTTGTTGAGGCTTGGAAGCAAGCTCATCCGGGTGATACCGTCAACTATCGAGATGTCGGTTGCAATCCAGTTCCTCATGTCGATGAACAGTGGATTGTAGCAGCTCATACACCGCCAGAGCAACGAACCCCTCAACTCCAAGAGGGAATTCTTATTAGCGATCGCCTGATAGACGAATTCTTAGCTGCCGATCTCTACGTCATTGGCATTCCCATGTATAATTTCTCCATTCCCAGTACTTTCAAAGCTTATATCGATCAAATTGTCCGCCCAACGCGGACATTTGTGTTTGAACCAGAAGATTCTACAAACCCTTACAAACCGCTCGTGCTGGGTAAAAAAATGTTTATCATCACAGCACGAGGGACTTCCGGCTATGGATCTGGTGGGAAATACGAGAATTGTAATTATCAAAACCCTTACCTTGCAGCAGTCTTTGGGTTTATAGGCATCACTGACATCACGTTTATTAATGTTGAAAATGATGAGTCTGGTGGGAAAAAGTTAGCCGATTCGATCGCAGCTGCTCGTATCCAAATGGCTCAACTGCTTGGAGGGTAACTCACTCAGTTAGATCCCCGACTTTTCTCATCTAAAAACCTCCGGGAGAGGGGAAACCTTGCGTCTATGACTGGCGTCACGCTTCGCTATCAGACCAAGGAGGAACCGCGACACGAGCAGATTTATCTGCCGTCTAATTTCGTTAAAATGCATAGGAATATCCGTCTTTCTTGTGAATCTGTTGGCAATATGTGTGTGAGATTCCCTGAACTAAACCATTCTTGGTAGAAATATTAAAACTCCCAGTAGAACGCGTTGCAATTCTGCCAACATATTCGCCAACTTTTTTACCGGAAAGTACAACAGCTTTAACAATGTCACCAGTCTGAAAACCAAAGTGGAATTTAGTTCTCGAACAGTGACGATTTGGAAAACCAAATTTATCTGTACGACACATTTGTCTTGTTCCATGACCGTTTGCTGTAATCAATAATGGTTTAACTCCTTTAACGATTAATTTTTCAGGAGTTGATTGACCAACACAGGCTGCATCAAAATAGTGTGTTTTTTCTAATCCTTGTTGAGTCCTATTGAATTTAGTTAAACCGCCGCTTCCTGTTTCTACTGGTAAACCTGTAGATTGTAGCGTTTTAAGTAATGCAAATCGAGTTGAATTAACGGCGGCTGCATCAGTCAAAGGTTGTTTGGCTTGTTTCAATATTTTCTCTAACCTAGCAGAGTCTTTTTTGAGAAAATCTCTGATATCTTTAGTCCCCTTTTTCTTGTTGCATTTTTCACAGCTTAAAGTCAGATTTGTAATTGAGTTGCTACCTCCTTTAGCTCGACAATGAATGTGTTCTATTTGAAATGGAACATCTTTAACACCACAGTAAGCACATTGCCTATTCCATTTTTCAAGTAAATACTCACGTGTTTCGTAGCCGAAAAGTGTACCCTGCTGATATTCTTTACCCTCAATATCAGGATTGCGGATTAATTGCATATCAAAGCGTACTAATTCTTGACTAATCGCTTCAATCGGTGCTACTTTCCGCAATCTTTCAACCCAAGTTTTGATATTATCAACACGGCTTTGTAGACTTGGTGCTAACCATCCCTTTGGTCGGATTCTATTATTAAATCTGGGTTGGCGATATCTTGTTTTGCGATTTCTTCTACTTCTTCTTAATTGTCTTCTTGAAATAAGAGAATCGCGTATTGCAAAGCCTCTATGTTTAATTTCAGCAGCAAATACTACCTCACCCGTAGAATCGTTAACTAAAGCAATTCCACTTATAACTGCACCAGGGTCTATTTTTAATCGTAGAGGCTCAATTTCTACATCTGTTTTGAAAGTGACTTTCAAAATGATGGTAAAAGGAAATCGTCTAAAAACTGCTGCTTTTCCATTTCTCAGAAGTTGTCTTGCTTGGGCTGAATGTATTGGATTTAGTGGTCTTTTATTGACATCAATTAGAAATACTTTGGACATTTTTGTCCCTCCTTTCGGGTAAAGTTAGCTTCGCCAATGTTTAGAGCCAGTATATTTAAATAGCACTGTCTTACCCCTTGTAAAACTGTTTAACTATTTAATTCCAGTGCAACAAACTAGCTACGCATCTGTTGGTGGGTCTTTTAGTAAACTAAGCCGCTCCGTCGCCAGAGCGACTCGTCTTCAAAACCGGACGTGAGACTTTCACCTCATCCGGCTCCTCAGTAATTTGGTGCTTGTCTAATTACATACCCCCAACCGAACCATCTTCAGCTGTTTTTATATCATGGCAGTGTCTATGTAATAGCTGGAGATTTTTATATTCGTCTTTACCCCCTTTGCTTAGGGGTATTTTGTGGTCAATCTCCATTACATCTTCTTCACGAAAATACAATCCGCAATGAGCGCATTTTCCTTTCTGTTGCTTTAAGAGTGTTGCCACTCTTTTTGGCATTTCGGGGTGTGCGCCCATTCTTGAACTCCAATAAATTAGGTTGCCATCGTATGGACTAGCATCGCCTTTTACTTTTACGTGGCGTACTATGGGTGTATCTGTGTGGTTTGTTAACCACCTGAGATTACCTTTGTACGTTGTGGCGAATACCCAATTATCACCGCCAATAGTGCGCCAATATTTCTTAGCTACCCATTTCCCTGATTTATTTGGATGACGGCGTTTTGCCCAAGCTCTAAGTTTTGGATACATAAGACTATCGAGGTTGGCGTAAGCTTCACTGCTTACTACTGTCGAATAGTAGTTAGACCATCCTTTAATTATCGGGTTGAGCCGACTAATTAGCGCCTCTTGCGGCGCTGTGCTGTAGTCATCGATGATACTAGCTATTCGCTCGTAGTGTATCCTCTGCTTTTCCTTACTTGGGGTGATGATTATTTTGAAGCCCTTTTTCGAGTGATGTTTACCCACTGAAAACTGCCTGATATTAAAACCAAGAAAATTAAATCCTGGTTCTTCTTCCTTATACTTGTTTAGAGTGTGAGTTAGGCGTGTTTTTGAAGGCTTCAACTCTAAATTCATGCTTTTTAACCATTCAGATATAATTATCTGGCATCTTTGGACAACGGTTAGATTTTCGTGTAGAATTACGAAATCATCGGCATAACGAATTAATGATATACTTTTGCGATTTTCCCGTTTTAAACCGGGCAATGTTTCAGCATATTGTTTAATCCGTTCTTCCATTCCGTGGAGGGCTACATTCGCTAATAGTGGAGAAATGACTCCGCCTTGCGGTGTTCCCTCAGATGTCTCTTGGAACTGCTGATTATCCATCACTCCCGCTTTTAACCAAGCACGAATTTGTCGGCGAATGGTGGGGAATGTATTTAATTTTTGAAGCAGTGCCAAATGGTCGATTTTATCGAAGCACTTTGATATATCGGCATCAAGCACAAATTTTGGTTTGTGCCTCATACTATTAAATATTGCTTCGATAGCATCGTGGCATGAACGCCCTGGTCTGAACCCATATGAGTTAGGTTCAAATTTAGCCTCCCATTCTGGCTCAAGTGCCATTTTAACGAGAGCTTGCAGTGCGCGGTCATACATTGTCGGGATGCCTAATGGTCTTTTTTCGTCCTTACCAGGTTTTGGAATCCATACGCGCCTGGTAGGCGATACCTTTGAACCTAGTTTTAATTTAGCAACTAAGGTGAGACGTTGCTTTGGGGTCAGTGATTTCACACCGTCCACACCCGCCGTCTTCTTACCTTGGTTGTCTTGTGTTACCCGTCTAACCGCGAGACACTTTGCACTCCAGGACTTCATCAGCGTCTTTTGGAGTTTACGAACTGCTTTGACATCACCACGTTCAGAGGCTTTGTAGATTCGTTTTTGCAACTTAAAAACACGTTTTTCCAGCTTGCGCCAGTCGATGTGTCTCCAGTCCACCATCGATTTGTCATTTTCAGTTTCATGAGTCGGCTTTTCCCTTAAAGAAGGGGTTGCTTCATCGTTTATTCCTGTTGTGACTCCTCGTGTATTAGCCATATTCATTGCTACCGTGACTCTACATTCCAAATCACCGTGAGTCCGTTGGCATATCCTCATCGTTGCATGAGGCGTTCGCTTCTGACCCAATCTTTCCTAACACCACATACGGTTAGCACCTACTCAGTATCGACCACCTGAGAGTAAACGTTAGGTTACTTCGTTCCAAATGACCATTATTTAAACCTTTAGAGCGATGCTATCCGCCGGGTTTATTGGGAGTGCGTGCTGGTCAAAAAGTTACTTGCCAGCCCCTTATCCATTGCCTTTTGGCTCCAGCGACAGCCTGATTGCGCTGGTTTTAGATTACGACGGTTAAGGCGCATCTTCGCTGACGCTACTCATAGGTTCATGCTCGAAGGAGAACCAGTTTGGGCTACCAGTTTACCTCCTTTTCACCTCGCTTCAAGGATTGATGGCTAGTCGCTACCTTGGAGGTGATGCTGTCACCGTTGCACCTACGGGGAGGGACTTCTCTGATGTACTCTAGGATTTCCTCGGAGTCACCCTCATGGTCATTTAGTTGTCAAAGGTTCTGTTCCGATTACTCGGTTCTTATTCCCTTGCCACTCATCCCTGAGTATAAGTACTCATTTCGAGTGAACGAATCGCACAACTCTTCTCTAAACGTAGTACACAAAGTACTTAAGCTGGTCAACTAACTAAAATATCGAGGCGTGAAGCCCCGTCACTTTAGTGCGGGGTGCTGACCAAAAGTGGAGGATTTTGTATCGGGAGCTGATTATCCTAATAAGAGTATGCCAAACAAAACCCGACATGACTCGCAAACGTTTATTCTTGATAGCCGCCGCGCTTTTACTCATTATTTCATCTTGGTGGGGTGTGGTAGCAGCGCGAACTGGATTGGTGATGCGCCGCTTTGAGGTTGAAGGCGTACCCATGCTGTACGTTGCGCCAAAAGATGCAAACAAAATACCGGGCGTGTTAATAGCACATGGTTATGCCGGGTCAAAACAGTTGATGTTAGCTTATGCTCACGTTATGGCACGCGCTGGTTATGCTGCTATGCTATGGGATTTTAACAGTCATGGAGCTAATGCCAACCCATTAGAACGTGATTCTCTTCAGCAAAACCTCAATACCGCCCTTGCAACTTTTGTAAAACAACCAGAGGTAGATTCATCTCGCCTAGCGTTGCTCGGTCATTCTATGGGAAGCGGTGCAGTGATGTCAGTTGGTATCCAAGATGTCAATCGCTTTGCTGCAACAATTGCAGTTTCACCCACAGGCGCAAATGTAACACCTTCTGCTCCACGCAATCTGCAACTGCAAGCAGGAAGTTGGGAAGGTCGTTTTGTTACGAATGCACGGCGGTTGCTGAAAGCAGCCGGAGGAGAAAATCAAAATTTGACGGATGGAAGGGGGCGTTCTCTAGCGATCGTTCCTAACGCCGAACACATTACGATCTTGTTTCGCGATCCCAGCCACCAAGCTGCTAAAAACTGGCTGGATTCTACTTTTGGAGTACAACGCAGCAGTGACTACGTTGACCGCCGTATTCTTTGGTATGGCTTGCACTTACTGGGATGGCTGGTGTTACTGGATGCTGTTGTTCCTCTTTTGCTTGGAGTTAGTCAGGAGAAATTGGGATTTGAGTCTTTGTCTCCCAACTTATCTAAACTTGAGGTAAACCAGTTGCGAAGTTGGGGCGGTTTACTCATAGCACCGTTTGTAGCGAGTGGTGTCTTGACGTTACTCAGTCGCAATGGCGATATTGACAGTTTGGGGGGTTTGCTGGTGGGTGGTGCAGTCAGTATTTGGTTTGGTGTCGCTGGTTTAGTGTGGCTACTCGTTATCTTTCGCCTACCCCGTCCCACTTTACAAGCTGTAGGAATAGGAGTTGCATTGTTTGCAGTGCTGTGGATTGCCTTCGGTGCGATCGCACAGTTCGTGTGGTTGCAGTGGTGGTTGATTCCTGCACGGTTAAAGTTATTTCCCCTACTATCAATAGCTTGTCTTCCTTGGTTTTTAGCATCAGGAATAGCGCAACACAGTATTGGAATTGGAAAGAGAGTTTTGTGGTGGCTGGGACAGAGTATGGTTTTGGTAGGAGGTTTTATTTTAGTTCTTTACCTATTGCCTCAACTAGGATTTATTGCGCTTCTGCTTCCACTGTTTCCTTTAGTTATGGCGATTTTCTCTTTTACCGCCAATATATTTCAAGAAAGTTGGAGTTATGCCATTGGAAGCGCATTCTTGTTTGGTTGGATGCTCGCCGCCGCTTTTCCTTTGGCTAGTTAGTTTTTCTATCTAAAGGATGTACCTGCTTAAAAAATCCTGCGTCACAATATTAGTGTAGGAGTATTGAATTTGATACTGTATATACAAAATTTGAATTTGATAAAGTGATTTTTCACTTGTTTGCCGATGCCAATGAATCAAAAATTATACAACACCTACATTTAGCCACATAAGTGATTTAACCTCTAGTTGGTAGAAAAAAATGCCTAATAATATCAAAGAGCAAATTCAAGCCGATCTTCAACAAGCAAAACAAACCGGACAACTCAGAAGCGATCGCATTCGCGAAATTGTTAAATCAGCAGTTTCTCAAGTAGCTTCTGAGTTCAAAGAAGGTTCAACCGAACTTCGTACTCTTGTCAAAGATGCTATCTCTACAGTCATTGAAAACTTACAAGACAAAGGTAGCGAAATCAAGGAAGAAGTGACAGCATCTATTGAAGGAGCGATAGAAGCCGTCAATAGCAAAAGACACGAAGCGATCGCGAAAACTCAAGCAGAAGTTCAGCAGCTACAGGCTAAATTGGACGAACAAGAAGATAAAATCCAACAAGAAGTGGAAGGTATACTAGCAGAAATCAAAGAAACAGGTAAAGAGAAATCTTCTAGCACCAAAACTGCTGTAGACTCTGCTATTCACGCTATCCAAGACAGTGAGGAAGCTGCTTTGCTTAAAAAACGCTACGCTCAACTGCAAGGACAGTTAGCGCTTGTAAGAGCTAATCTAACAGCACGGTATGGTGGACGTTCTCAAGAGGTTCAAGGGTATCTAGACGAGGCTAAGAACTGGTTTAATAAGGCTCGTCCGCAAGCAGAAGCTGTAGTTGCACAGGTACAAGACAAGCACGCTCAAATTGATGAAAAACTCGGAGAAGCAGGTACCGCACTAGCGAGAAAAGAGCGCCAAGTCAGACAAATTTTGAGAGATTTATTATTAGCAGCCGCTGACAGGTTTAAAGACAAAGACTCCGTCAAAGACAAGGAAACAGTCAATAAATAAGTAATTCGTCTCAAAGAAAGCTAACTAGTCAGATTTGTCCTTTGTAAGGGTTTTAGCATGTTCATCTACCTTTACATAGGGCAATTTTTTATCAACAATATATGCAGGGGAGGAAAAAACGCTTAACCGACAAGTCTTGAGCCCTAAAAGAGTTACAAACACCTCTTCTTTGTCCTCCTTGTCTCCCTTGTTTAGAACGCAAATAGGATTGCTATGGTAGGTGTGTTTAATGGTTGGATGCGATTTGCGTGTTCTGGCAGTCCTATATAAATTATAAAAATTTTAACTAAAAAGAGTACATAAAATTAAGAAGGGTCAGACATTCTTGTCCACCCTAGAATAAATCGTGTATCAACCGGAAAATTGTTGTAACTAGTACAAAAAGGTAGAAATAAGGCTACCTCTTTGTACTCATTGCTGTTAATATATCTCTCCCTCTCTATTCAGTTTCTCTTCATATTTAGCAATAACCCAGATTGCGTGAATACTACCGGGAAGCCAGCCCAAAAGAGTTAATAAAACGTTAATCAGCAGTGTTGGACCAATTCCAACCGTTAGAAAAATACCTAAAGGAGGTACTAACAAACCGAGAAGAAAACGAACTAATTTCATATGGCTCTTACTTCTTATTTAAACTCTTTTACTCACATTTTCTTGAAATTACCGAATGAATAAATCCACCATATGGGCTATCTTAATTCGGTATTTGGTAGAAACCAATTTTTCAACGTCTCTACAAACAGATAAGGCGATTTAGCTAGATGGTAATTCAGCTTTGGTTTTATCTTCACCGCTCTTCAAAGAGAGATTTTTCTCAACAAAGTAATTGTTAATGAAGGTATTAGCAAAAGACAGAACGACAGGACCTACAAGAAAAGCAATGATGCCATGAACGCTAAACCCAGGAACCAAGAATGCTGCTAAAGCAAAACAGATACCGTTCACAACAAGTGAAAACGCGCCCAAGCTGACAAAGTTGAGAGGAAGAGAAAGGGTTGATAGAACTGGCTTAACAGAACCGTTGATTAAACCAATTGCTACAGCTGCAATCATAGCAGATGGAAAATTAGCGATGTTAACACCAGGAACAACTAGATCGACAATTAGCAGGCTCAATGCTGTAGCAAGTGCTGTTAGAAAAATACCCATAATTCAGATGTACCTAAAAACTAGAGTTCAATGTTCTATTACGATCTTTAATCGGTACGTTATGCTTCAACATCTCTAGTAAGGCAGATTTGGCTTATACCGTTTGGATGGGCTTTGCTACTTTTGGAAGTAAAGATTTTAGAAGAAAGTTAATCTTTTAGACGCAAGTGAATCAAGGCTCTTTATCAATATAATATTAACAATTAAGAGTGCTTGCAGAAGGGGAGCGCTTATCGATCGCTGCTTGTAGGTCGTTGCATTTATAGAGATCCGCTTGTTGATGGGATCGGGGAGACAAGGGAGAACGTATGGGTGACAAGCAGTTGATGTTATACCTGTCCTTGGTGTAACATTAAGTCCTGCGATCGCTCAGTATCCTCCAATCTGGTTGAACTGGTATCGCTGATGGTCAAGCCCGAGCGAACAGTTTTTATTACTGGTGTTTCTTGAGGGTGCGTTAACGACTACTCATATGGGATAAATGTGCTGAACCAAACCCAGTATTTAAAGCGGTATGGAGTGGCGATTGTATCTGTCTTGATTGCCTTGTTACTCATGCTGGCACTTGACCCGGTTCTCCAATTGACACAGGCTCCGTTTTTATTATTTTTTGGTGCAGTCACTGTCAGTGCTTTCTCTGGAGGGCAAAGTCCGGGAATTGTGGCAACCCTGCTTTCTGCTGGGTTTACCTGTTACTATTTTTTAGAACCACACCACAGTTGGAAGTTAACCCTAGCTAGTGGGCTGAAGCTGGCACTATTCATCCTTGAAGGAGTGCTGATTACTCTGTTGGTTGCCGCACTCCGCAAGGCTCAAGCAGAAGTCCGCAAGAAATTTAATCAACTTGAGGCAAGGGAAGCAGAAATTCAAGATTTGAATGTGGCGCTTCAACGTCGTGTCGATGAACTGCAAGCCCTGTTTAATGTCATTCCAATTAATATTGCGCTTGCAGAAGATCCTGAGTGTCACGTGGTAAAAGTCAACGCGGCTTATGCAAAGCTGCTACAAATCCCAACAGATATGAATGTGGCTGTCACTCCCCCAGCCAAACAGTCTCAACTTCCGTACAAGTTTTATCAAAATGGACGAGAAATACCAGGAGATAAGCTTCCTGTCGAGTACGCGGCAAAGCATGGTGTGGAAGTGCGCGATGTAGAAATCGAACTGGTTCGACAGGATAACACTGTGTTTAGTTTGTACGGACATGCAGTGCCACTGTTTGATGAATCGGGTCAGCCTAGGGGGAGTGTGGGTGTCTACACAAATATTACCGAGCGCAAACAAGCCGAAATTGAACGGGAGCAACTGCTGCAACGAGAACAAGCAGCAAGAGTTGCTGCCGAACGTGCCAACCGAGTTAAAGATGAGTTTCTCGCCATCCTTTCTCACGAATTGCGATCGCCTCTCAACCCCATTTTGGGTTGGACAAAACTGCTACAATCTCGGCAATTGGATGCTGCTAAAACAGCTGAAGCTCTGGCAACTATTGAACGCAACGCCAAACTTCTGACCCGACTCATTGACGATCTACTGGACACTGCCAAGATTCTTCGTGGCAAACTGACTTTGGAAATGGCGACCGTCGATCTGGTGCAAGTGATTGAGGCAGCGCTCGACACGGTAAGGACAGCCGCTGTTGCCAAAAATATCTACCTCCATTTGGTGATGCCTCAAATTGGACTGGTGTTGGGTGATGCTACCCGACTCCAGCAGATTGTGTGGAACCTGCTATCGAACGCCATCAAATTTACTCCTAAAAATGGGCGGGTAAACATTCAATTGGCTCGAATCGGCGACCGAGCACAAATTACGGTCAGCGATACTGGTAAAGGTATTCAGCGCGACTTTCTTCCCCATATTTTTGAGTCATTTCGACAAGAAGATGCTTCAACGACTCGAAGATTTGGTGGGCTGGGGTTGGGGTTAGCGATCGTCCGTCAATTGATCGAAGCGCATGGTGGGACCATTACGGCAGATAGCCCAGGCGTTGGGTTGGGAGCAACGTTTACAGTACAATTACCGTTGGTAAACGTTGAGCTAGAACCTCAAGCAGACAAAGGCAGTGTTTGACCGGGAACCCAATCTCAGTGGGACGCAATCTAGAGTTTAGGGGAGAACCACTAAAGCGTCTTTTTACTAACCGTTGAGGGTGCGGAATGGAGAAACGGATTTGGTATAACTTGTTAGTGGCGATGGTCGGTGAGCGATCGCCCACCGATTACTAGTTACCGATTACTGAAATACTTTGGAAAGTCGAAAGCGATCGGCACGAATTTTACGACCGCTTTGCCAAACTTCTACTCCATCAGGATTGACAATATAGGAATAGCTACCATTATTGGCGCGATATTTAGATTTGCCCACAACTTTAGCGGGTAGTTTCACAGGTTTATTAGGGTCTTTCCTGGATTTACCTAGGTATAAAATTTGATTGTTTTCCTTGTAAATTTTGACTATAAAGTTGGCTGTCTCACCTTCAAGAATTGTAGTAATACTGTACCGATTTTTAACTTTTGAGGTAGCAGGTGGTTTCTTCTGCGATGCGGAAGTTGGTTGTGTCTTAGAGTATGGTGAGACAAAGTCAACAGTGAAAGCCGTTTGAAAACTTTTAAGAGAACGTTGTGCTGTTTGCGATAAAACGTGGTTGCTTGTACCTAACAGAGTTGCAAAAGTCATAAGTGTTATCAAACTATAGCTGTACGCTTGCAAACTTGTCACTTTTTGCATGAATTTCCTCTCCATAACTAAAGATGCTTCCAAACATCCGTGGTTAATTGCTCTTACAGTGTTATAACGACAACATCAGGAGAGCGAAGGTATAATCTATAGCAACGCAAAAACACCCTGCCTTTCCATAATATATATAAGACAGGGTGTTCCAGAATTTGTTAATTCAGTTGAGAGGGATTTTTAAACGACAACGAGAGAGTATTAATACCCACTGTTGTATCTGTTGTAACCGTCATAGTAGCGACGATTGCTTGCATAGTAGCCGTTGTAATAGCGGCGACCGCCTCTGGAGTAATAACCGTTCCGATATGGTCTGTACACGTATACAGTACGGTATACAGGACGGTATACTACGCGATCGTATCCATATCTTCCACCGGAACCGTAGTAAGCTCTTCTGTGGTGGTATCTTCCACCTGTACCGTAGCAGTAGCAGTTTCTGCCATATCTACCACCAACACCATAGCCGGGTCGATATCCAGAACCGGGAGTTGTGCTAATCCATCTAGAAGAAACCCAATTACCAGTGCTTAACTGAACAAATCCGTTTCTGTATCTTTCAGCTCGGGCGAGAGATGCGCCATTTCTGACACTACCTACTACAGGATAGTCATAGCTAGGACCGGAGCGAACATTAAGATTGCCACCATTGGTGTTTACATAGTACTGGTAATAACGACCGTAGTAAGCCGCTGAAGCTGGTTGAGCTTGACCAAGGATTGCAAACAACGCACCAATAGTACCCAGGCTAGCAAAAGTTAACCAAGCCGATTTGAATTGCCTGTTCCAACGGAATTGGAATTGAAATTCAGGAAGATCGTATTCAGTATCTTCTGTTGCCTCTGCATAGGCACTATCCAGTAGAGAATAAGCAAGATAGTCCACAAAAATCTCCTTCTTTAAAAAGTATGCTAGATGTAGAGATTTGCCTTGCCTGTTTCCGTGTTAATTCTGAGTATTTCCGGAAATACTCATGTAATAGTATACGACTTAATGTAGAAATTTTTACTTAGAAATTGAAAAAAAAAATTAATATTTGTCACGAAACTCTAAGAGCGCCATACTATGCTGGCGATCGCAAAAATATTCAGAAAATGTGATTTAGATCGCTGACAGATAGGTAGTTTTAAAAAAGACAGAAGGCAGAGGAAACCTAAAGTGAAGAAGCAAAAAGCGATCGGGCAATTTTTGAGCAATTGTTGATCCTTGGTTGATTTACGCGCCTGCTGTAGTAGCAATTTCTCCCTTGTCTCCCTTGTCCTCCTTGTCCCAATTTTTTCTTCAACCTCCGGAAACATTTGGTCTGTCAAATCTGTCAGAACGGATAGGATAGGGGTTGCCATCTTGCCAAACTTCTACTTTTTGAGGGCTGACACGATACCAGAAACTGCCGTTATTTGCTTGATAGGTTTGTCCGCCAATCTGCCGGGCTGGTATCTTAATGGGACTACCAGGGTATTCTTTCTTTTGTCCTATATAGAAAAGCTGTCCGTCCTCATAGCACACCTTGACATGAACGCTCACTGTTTCTCCTTCTAGGACTGTCTTCCCACTGCATTCAGCATTAACGGGTTCGGGAGGTTCAGCATCAAAATTGTCAGGAGAATATTCCTGTTTGGGAAAATCACCCGGTACAGACATTGATTGTGAAGGTGAGACGTGACGTCTTCCCATGAATGATGACGTTCCACCAGAACCGGGATCGTATCTTCTACCATAAGTAGGAGATGCTGCTATTTTCTGCGGGGGTATCCTTCCTGCAATTAATGGTGGTAAAAAACGTGTGGGGTCAGCAGCAAGACGACCGTTGGGATAAATTTCAAAATGCAGATGAGGTCCAGAGCTATTGCCAGTAGATCCCATTTTGGCAATCATCTGACCTTGTTCGACTTTTTGTCCCGTGCGGACTAACACTTTTTGAGTGTGACCGTAAACTGTGATGCGACCATCAGGATGTCGAATATTAACTGCATTGCCAAGTCCCGTATCTTCCCAGCCGGAGTGTATCACTACACCGCTAGCTGCTGCAAAAATAGGAGTTCCAACTGGTCCGGCAATATCAATGCCTTCATGAAACCGTTTGCGAAACCCTTGAGAAATAACGCCTTGAGTGGGCCAAATCATTCCAGCAGAGAGGGAGTTTGGAGAGGTAGAGTGTGGAGAAACAGAATTGGGAGGAACTGAATTATAAGGAACTGAATTGGGAGGAACCGAGTTGGGAGGAACTGAATTTTCTGGAATGCTGAACTCTTGAATTTCCTCTGTAAGAACACGATTATTTGTACCTAGCAGGACCACAAAGGATAATAGTCCAGATAAGCCACAACCACAAATACGAGACAAAGTTATTTTTTTCATTAGTTTCCACCCCAGAGGAAAAATGGTTCAGAGTGTTTTTTGAGGATTGCTGTTACAGTGTTACGACAACAACATTGACTTAGTCATCTGAATAAATTTGTAAGTCAGTTGTTATCTTAAGATTGGCTACCACTATAGGTGTACGGAGAAGGAATGTCTTGCCAAAATACCGAGTGGAAAAAGTTAGTTTTTTCAATCAATGACAGGTAACAGAATGCACTTTGATATTGTTCCCAAGCAGAACCGTAATGTTTACAAAAAATTTAATTTAGGGCAATATTTCCTTCATCAATTCTGACTTCTAAAGTCAGAAAAGCTTATCTGTACGGGTTTGTATCCTTAGCTTTTGTAGGGACACAACATTGTTGTGTCCCTACGTGATTAAATGTTTGGCAATTAAGGTAATTTTACGGTATTTTTATCCTCCTTAACAGGTCGTTGTTCGCCGTTCGCTGTTCGCTATTCACTCTGGTAATGCAGCCACCGTCACAACTTCCTCATTAATTTGCGTGTCTGATTGTGTTTGTAGAATTGGTTCGTCTTCTTCCTCCGGTAAGCCGTACATTGACCTATATAAATTTACGTACTGTTTGGCAGAGCGATACCAACTAAAATCTTCTTTCATACCCCGTTGTTGAAGTTCTTTCCATTGAGGTTTGTAACGGTAACCTTCCCAGGCTCTGATTAAGCAGGTAAAAAGATCCAACGGCTCGTATCGGTCAAAACAATAACCAGTCCCTGATTCTGTCATCGGATCGTGGTGAGAGACAGTATCAACCAGTCCCCCTGTACGGCGAACAATTGGTACGCACCCGTAGCGTAAAGACATCAATTGGCTGATACCACAAGGTTCAAATCGACTTGGCATGAGGAAGGCGTCACTCCCTGCGTAGATGCGACGAGCTAATGCATCATTATATAGTATGTAAGTTGCCATTCTTCCGGGATACCGAGATGCCATTTGCCATAGTTGGCTTTCATAGTATCTATCCCCTGTTCCCAAAATTACAATTTGTGCATCAGTATATGCCAGGAAACGATCTAGAATTTGCAGCACCAAATCAATGCCTTTTTGCTCTACTAAACGCGTCACCATTCCCAGCAAAAAGGCATTAGAATTGACTTCCAAACCTACTTCTTCCTGCAAAGCCACTTTGTTAGCTCGGCGTTTTTCTAGGGTATCGGGTGTAAAAGTCTGAGCAATATATTTATCATTACCAGGATCGTAAACTTCAGTATCTATACCGTTAAGAATCCCGGATAATTTCCCGCTAATAAAAGACAGCAAGCCTTCTAACTCTTCGCCATAAGCAGCTGTTTTGATTTGCTCGGCATACGTGGGGGAAACAGTAGTGACTCTATCTGCAAACTGCACCGCTGCTGCCATTGTGTTGTGTCCTTGCATATACCAAGGACACCAAGTAATTTTTTCTAAGTACCAACGCCAGGGACCTTGGTATGCCAGATTATGTATCGTAAAAACAGTGGTGATATCAGGAGATTGGTGCATCCACACGGGGAGCATACCTGTGTGCCAATCGTGACAGTGGAGAATTTCTGGCTTCCAGTAGTTCCAGCAGAACTCAGCAGCACCGTTGGCAAATAGCGTGAACCGCCAGAATTCATCTTCCCCACCGTAAATTTTTCGCGGCCAAAATGCTGGATGTCCAAACAAATATAAAGGAATATCAGTACCAGGCAGAGCGGTTTCGTATACCGCAAAGTCTTGGAACATGGCAAATCCCTTCCAAATAGGGTCTTTTGGAACGTCTAACTTGTCTGAGATGTAGCCATAATAGGGCAAAAATATTCGTACATCGTGCCCCATTCTTTTCAGGATTTTAGGTAGTGCTCCGACAACATCACCCATTCCTCCAACTTTGGCAACGGGAGCTGCCTCAGCCGCAACAAATAGAATCCGCATGGTAATCTGTATTTCCCCAGCTCTGCCTAGTTTAAACTCTGCGGTAGGGTGGGCATGACTCACCGTGACATTACTGGTGGGTTATACCCACCCTACTGCCGTACAACGGTAACTTCCTTTGATCTAATCACATTGCTAGCAGATTAAATTAAGAATTTCTTTGGATTTCAGCAAAGATTTCGTTGAGAATTTCTTGTGCTCCTTGCTCTCTCACCTTTTGTGCAAGTTCCGTTCCTAATTTTTCTGCATCTTCAGTCTCTCCAGAGACTGTATCTTTGACTAGTTTTTTTCCATCTACACTGGCAACAATACCCGTTAGAGTTAAAGTATCACCGTTGATTTCTGTATTGACACCGATGGGAACTTGACAGCCACCTTCTAAATCGCGCAGGAAAGCTCGCTCTGCCAAACAGCGATCGCGTGTTTCTGGATGTTCGATGGCTTTAAGCAGCGATATCAATTCAGCATCATCAGCACGGCATTCAATCCCCAAAGCGCCCTGTCCTACAGCGTGAAGAGACACTTCTTTGGACAAAACTTGATGAATGCGATCGCTCATTCCCAATCGTTCCAAGCCTGCAACAGCCAAAATCAGAGCATCGTACTCGCCAGCATCCAGTTTAGACATGCGCGTGTTGAGATTTCCCCGTACATCTTTAAAACTGAGGTGAGGAAAATGATACCGCAATTGTGCCAGTCGTCTGAGGGAAGAAGTTCCGATCACTGCGCCTTCTGGCAAAGTATCAATTTGTTTATCCTTATATTTTTCATGCACGACAAGTGCATCTGCTGGATTTTCACGTTCTGTAACAGCCGCTAGTGCCAATCCCTCAGGTAAACGTGTGGGCAAATCCTTTAGAGAGTGAACGGCAAAATCAATCTCCTGATTCAGCATTCCCAGTTCAAGTTCTTTAGTAAATAATCCCTTATCGCCAATTTTGGCTAAGGCAACATCCAGAATTTTGTCACCTTGGGTAGCCATGGTGTGAACTTCAAAAGAAATTTCTGGAAAACGTTTCTGGAGTTGTTCTTGTACCCAATGGGTTTGAACGAGTGCTAATTGGCTTTTACGAGAACCAATGCGAATTGTGCGTATGGAACTGGAAACAACAGATGTCATAAAAAAGTATGTAAAGCCAGGAGATAAATTCACTTTATCTAGAGTACCGCAGTGAGTGACTTATCAGCCTTGCAATCTGCCTATTTTCGTGCTCGTTTTTTCTTCACATTTCTTTACCAAATTTTTGTTAATTTCATTTAGCAAAATTGCCTTTTTCTCTTGTTTTTACTTTCGTGCTCGTACTCTGCATGGGAATGAAGTGGTCGCAGACTGGGGTGTTGACTTTGGGAGTAAGAAATGGTAATGATTCACAGAATATATGTCCGATCTCCCGAAATCAAGTAGGTGGCAAATGGAATTATCCCTCTCCTCAGAAATCGCAAGGTTTCTTACATCCATAAGGGGCGATTGCCTCCGGCACGCTTTGCGAACGCCACTTAACAGCTTCTGTTACTTTGCCCAAAGCAGCATTTCAAATTCACGTAAGTGCGGGCGAACACGCGACTCTGCCCAGTACAGTTGAAGCGATAATTAAAATTCAGGCAGTGGCGGCAGTACTTAATTGTGAAGACAGGATAGGAAAATGTACGTTAACTACACAGTTCAAATTTGGAAAGAAGACTCGCAATTTGTAGCTCATGCCATACCATTAGATGTTATGAGTTCAGGGCAGACACCTGAGGCGGCAAGAATTGCTTTAGACGAGGCAGTTCACCTTTTTCTAGTTACCGCAGCCTCTATGGGTACTTTAGAAGAAATTCTTGAAGAAACGGGCTACAAATTGCAGGATGGAAACTGGGTAAGCCCCGATTTGGTGGCGATTGAAAAGCATTTTGTGACAGTAGGTGTTTCTTAATGCCGAAAATCACACCTATTTTTTGGCAACGACTTGAAAAGGTATTTCTTGCTACAGGCTTTGAATTTGCGCGACAAGAAGGGAGTCATCGTTGTTACGTCAAACAGGGTAGCTCTAGACCAGTTGTAATCCCAACATACGATGAAATTCCTGTTTCAATCATCAGAAATAACTTGAAAACAGCTGGAATTTCCAGAGATGAGTATTTTCAGTTGCTAAATCAAGTATGACATCTCAAAGAATAACTTTGCCTGAAACATTCCTCGCTTAACTGCTTCGCGATCAATTTTGGACAGGTAAGTCGTGAGACTATGATTACACCATTGCAAAATCAGATGCCGTTTCTTCCTCCGGTTCGTAACCTTGAGTCAAGAGTTCAATAGCATTGTTAATTAAATCTACACCTTGCTGAACCGACTCAATTACGCTCAACTGTCCGCGTAAATCGGCAGCACCAACAAAACCTTTAGCATACCAAGTCATGTGCTTGCGTGCTTGGCGGACACCTTTAATACCTTTGTACTCATATAAAGCTTCCAAATGTTCCCTAGCGCATTCCAAACGCTGAATTGGAGTAGGCGGTGGTAAACGTTCTCCAGTTTTGAGGAAGTAATCAATTTCTCCAACCAAGAACGGATAACCCAAAGTTCCACGGGAACACATCACCCCATCAGCACCAGTTTGTTCCAAGCACTTCAGTGCAGCTTCAACCGAAAAAATATCCCCGTTTGCAATCACGGGTATTGAAAGTACATTTTTAACGCGTTCGATCCATTCCCAACGCGCATTCCCGTTATAACCTTGGGCGCGGGTACGACCGTGTACCGTAATCATTTGCGCTCCTGCATCCTGCATCCGCTTGGCAAAATCCAGAATTGTAATTTCTTTGTCGTTCCAACCAATACGGGTTTTGACGGTCACAGGTACGTTAACCGATTTGACCACCTCTCGAACGATGGCTTCAGCCACTTCTGGCTGACGCAGTAAGGAAGAGCCACCTCCATTTTTAGTAATTTTATTGACCGGACAACCCATATTAATATCAACGGTATCAGCACCTTCTGCAACTGCTTTCACCGCTGCTTCTGCCAAAAAATCTGGGCGACAGTCAAATAACTGAATGCTAATTGGTCGCTCGTTCGGGTCTACCTCCATGATTTTGGGCAACTGCTTAACATAATGTAAGCCCGTGGCATTTACCATCTCCGTGTACATCATTGACTCTGGTGCATAACGACGCACCAGCCGCCGAAATACCATATCAGTCACTCCAGACAAAGGCGACTGGAGGACGCGACTTTTGATCTCAACCGAACCAATTTTTAAAGGAGTCGAAAGTCTAGCTTTTAAACTAGGAGACAGCGTAACCATAAATCGAGCAACAAGCAGGGAAGTTTTTCTATTGTAAATGGTTAGTGGTTAGTGGTAGATAAGTAGCTACGAACGAACTACTAACCATTGTTAAAAGACGGCAAACACCACATGAGGGATACGGTTCACCCTAATTGTTTTCAGTATTAATTCTCATACATTAGATGAGTGACGGAACGCCGATCGCCAATCACTCAGTGGTCTTATTAACCAGCATAGAGGCATAACCGCCCTAATATAGTTCGGAAAACCACCCTTCATGGACTGGCTACATCGGCTCAGTATATATATCAGCAGTACGTCAAATCATAAGGAATTCTTGCTGGACTGGCTGCTTTCTCGTTCAGTTAGTTCAAGATTTAGTCCTTAATACTCTCTTTAAATTTCTTGTAGTTATACGGAGCCAGCACCTACAATGGCAAAAGTAGTTGGAATTGACTTAGGTACTACAAACTCCTGCGTAGCAGTTATGGAAGGTGGTAAACCTACAGTAATTGCGAATGCAGAAGGTTTTCGGACAACACCTTCAGTCGTAGCGTTTGCAAAAAATGGCGATCGCTTGGTTGGTCAAATTGCAAAGCGCCAATCAGTGATGAACCCTGAAAACACATTTTATTCAGTGAAGCGTTTCATTGGTCGTAAATTTGATGAAATTACCCATGAAGCGACTGAAGTTTCCTATAAAGTTCTACGCGACAGCAACAGTAACGTAAAATTAGACTGTCCCGTAGCGGGCAAACAGTTTGCACCTGAGGAAATTTCAGCACAAGTTCTCCGCAAACTGGTAGAAGATGCCAGCAAATATATTGGTGAAACCGTAACTCAAGCCGTTATTACCGTTCCTGCGTACTTTAACGACTCCCAGCGCCAAGCAACTAAAGATGCAGGTAAGATAGCCGGTATTGAAGTTTTGCGGATTATCAACGAACCAACAGCCGCTTCTTTGGCTTACGGTTTTGATAAGAAGAGCCAAGAAACCATTCTTGTATTTGACCTTGGTGGCGGTACCTTCGACGTATCCATTCTGGAAGTGGGTGACGGCGTCTTTGAAGTATTAGCAACGTCTGGAGACACCCACCTTGGTGGTGACGACTTCGACAAGAAAATTGTTGACTACCTAGCAGAAGAATTCAGAAAGCAAGAAGGGATCGAATTGCGTAAAGACAGACAAGCTTTGCAACGTCTGACTGAAGCAGCAGAAAAAGCGAAGATCGAACTTTCTAGCGTTACCCAAGCAGAAATTAACTTGCCTTTCATCACTGCTACCCAGGATGGACCAAAACACCTGGACATGACACTGACGCGTACTCAGTTTGAAAAACTCTGTGCTGACCTCATTGAGCGCTGTCGCGTTCCTGTAGAAAATGCACTGCGTGACGCGAAGTTAAGCAAAAACGATATTAATGAAGTTGTATTAGTGGGTGGTTCTACCCGTATCCCCGCAGTACAGCAACTTGTGAAAACCGTGTTGGGCAAAGACCCCAACCAGAGCGTAAACCCTGATGAAGTGGTAGCTGTTGGTGCAGCAATTCAAGCAGGTGTGCTTGGCGGTGATGTGACTGGTATCTTGCTGTTAGACGTAACACCACTGTCTCTGGGTGTTGAAACCTTGGGTGGTGTCATGACCAAGATTATCCCTCGCAACACTACCATTCCTACCAAGAAGTCAGAAGTTTTCTCGACAGCCGTGGACGGTCAAACCAACGTGGAAATTCACGTTCTCCAGGGTGAACGGGAAATGTCAAATGATAACAAGAGCTTGGGTACCTTCCGTCTTGATGGTATTCCCCCTGCACCTCGCGGTGTACCTCAAATTGAAGTTATCTTTGATATTGACGCCAACGGTATTCTCAACGTAACGGCTAAGGACAAAGGTACTGGTAAGGAGCAATCCATTAGCATCACTGGTGCTTCTACCCTAGATAAGACCGAAGTTGAGCGCATGGTCAATGAAGCTGAGAGAAATGCTTCTACTGATAAAGAGCGTCGGGAGAAAATTGACCGCAAGAACCAAGCTGATTCCTTAGCATACCAAGCTGAGAAGCAGTTAGAAGAATTAGGCGATAAAGTTCCTGCTGCTGACAAGACCAAAGTAGAAGGTTTGGTTAAAGATTTGCGCGAAGCTGTCGCTAAGGAAGACGACGAGCAAATCAAGAAGGTTATGCCCGAATTGCAACAAGCACTTTTTGCAGTTGGTAGCAACATATATCAACAAGCAGGTGGCGGTGCTTCTGCAACTGGTGCTCCCTCAGACCCCTCTGATGGCGGTGCTTCCTCAGGTGGTAGCGGTGATGATGTTATTGATGCTGATTTCACCGAGTCTAAGTAATTTAAGGGGATTGGTGATTGGGAACGGAGGATTGATTTCCTAGCCTCCAATCCCTTCATATAATTCAGAATGCCCATCCAAGATACTCTTGGATGGGTAATTTTTTTACAGTTTTTCATATTCAAATTTTGTAAAAATCTTATGCAGCGACTATTTCAACATGACTTGGTTAAGGCAAACCCGCTTGGCAATAACCTTTGTAAAGACGCGCTGACTGAAAGCGTCTCTACGTATATGCCAACTACTAACAAATTTTAACCAAGCAGTCTCAGACACTTATTTAAAAAATTGATATTACTTTATACGGTTTTCTTAGCAACATCTATTAAAAAATGGGAACACTGAATATTAACAACTAAGGGTTTGTACTCTAGATGAACAGACAAATGAATGTGCAGCAGTGGTTTCCAGTTCTCAAATGGTGGGTTTGGATTGCTATAACATTATCATTTCCAGTTGGTGCGGGCGCATGGGGTCTCGCTCAACTCTTTCAGTTACCAGAACTTCCCGATTGTTTATCAGAATCAAGTAAAACTTCTACCTCTACAATTCTCTATTGTGGCAAAGCGATCGCGGACGAACAAGATGTAGAGAAGTTGACTCAAGCCATAGAATTAGTAAGTAATATAGAAGCATCGCATCCCCAACATCAAATAGCCGAACAGCTCATAGAACAGTGGTCTCAGGCAATATTGCGATTGGGTGAAAATGCATTTCAACAGGGAGATATAGATAGAGCCGTTGATATTCTTAAAAATATTCCGCACAATGTTTCTACTTATAAGTTAGTAGATAACAGAATTAAACAATGGAGATCTGTATGGTCAAAAGCTTCAGTCATTTATGAAAATGCTATAGCCAAACTAGAGAAAGACGAGCGAAATAATTCTTATATAGCACTAACTGAAGCTAGAAAACTCTTACAAATAGGGAACGATTATTGGGAAACAACTAAGTATCAAGAATTAGTAGCGCAAATTCACGATATTAGAGAAAAACAGGAAGAACAAGCTGCAGAAGAAGAAAGATATCGTCAATCAATAGCCAAACAAGAAACGGAGAAAATAGACAATTGGGAGCAAGAGCAAGAAGCACAAGATGTTGCTTATTTAACTAAAGCTAGGAACCTAGCGAAGTCTCAAAAAGTTGAAGAGATGATAGATGGTATTAGCGAGGCTAGCATGGTCAGTTATGGTCGTTATTATGATGAAGCACAAAAACTGATTGCTGATATCAGACAAAATATAGAAATTGTTGACGATCGCTCCTCACTCGATCAAGCTAAAAAACTTGCAAGTCGCAATGATTTGATATCTCTACAGATGGCAATTAATGAAGCTAGCTTAATTACAGAAGGGCGTCCTCTATATAAAGAAGCAAACGAGCATATAGCTAAGTGGAACGCAAAAGTATTGAAACTACAAGACAGTCATCGGTAACCGCTTAACTTTCATTTATGACAACGAACTTATTAATAAATTTGTACCCAGAGTAAGGTGCTCGATCGCAAGCTAGCTTCTATATTAAACCTGGTACTGCTTGAACACGGGTTCAGTAGCACCAAGTCATTTATTCATATCTAGCAAACAATGGCATACCCACAAGCACCTTGGATACTGAATGGCTACGCTCTCCTAACCGGACATTCGATCGAGATTCAGCGAGTGCGTCACCTGATACCCAAAGAGTTAGAAATCATTACCGTATTACCCGGTAAAACTCTTGGTGGTGTATATCTATCCTATTACGGACAAGGCTCTGAATTGGAGTATAGCGAGTTAATTGTAGTTCCGGCGGTTGTGGGCTATCAAGGAAAAGTTGGTGGATGGGTTTCCCACATATATGTAGACAATCCAGAATCAGTTGCGGGTGGTCGAGAAATTTGGGGATTACCCAAAGAAATAGCAGAGTTCACTTGGGAAAAAGGCGAACAAATTACTGTTCGCCAGGGAGAGCGAACATTATGTACTCTCAACTATCAAAAGCCACTTTTTGCATGGCCACAGTGGTTTGGGGCTTCTAGTTTTAGCGCCAAAAATACCAATTTACTCTGCTTTTCAGCGGAAATGGAATCGCGTTTGGGACTAGTCGGTTCCAAATTAGAAGTTCCGGCGGAAAGCCCTTTTGCGGAGATTGGTTTGGGTCAACCTTTTTTAACTATTCGCGCCGAACAAATGAGTTTGAGAGTCCGTGCTCCTGAAGTAGTTGGACAAAGGGAAGTTGAGTATACTTATTCTGAAGTTGGTTAATATTGTTTTTTTCTAGGATTGCTCGGAGTTCTTCCGGACTTTCAAGCTGTTGTAGGTCAGCAAAGAAGTAGCACCACAAGCAAAAGCAATGCTATTTGGTATCCCCGCAATAACTAATGCCAAACTCCCAACCCAAAAGGTTAAAGAATAAATAAATAAAACAGTTCTTCTGTGCGACAGCCCAGCCCTTAACAGTCTGTGGTGTAAATGGCTTTTATCTGCAATAAAAGGTGATTTTCCCCGAAGAACTCGCAGTAGAATCACTGCTGACATATCTATAATTGGGACTGCCAGAATGAGAAAAGGTGATAGGACTGCAGTCACAGCAGCCGTTTTAACCAAACCAATTACACTCACGGCTGCAAGGGTAAATCCCATAAAATAAGCCCCACCATCTCCCATAAAGATTTGTGCGGGGTTGAAGTTATAACGGAGGAAACCCAATGCCCCACCACCAAGGGCTGCAGTTATTAAAGCTGCTTCGGGTTGCTGCATAAATAACGCCACAACCAACATAACCACAGATGCAATTCCCGATACCCCAGCAGCTAAGCCGTCTAAACCATCAATCCAATTAATTGCATTAACCATTCCCACAAGCCACACAATTGTGACGGGAAAACTCAACCAGCCCAGCTGAACTAGCCCACCTGTAGGAATGCTCAAAAAATCTATACTGACACCTGCTTTCCAAGCACCTGTTGCGACAACTATCTGTACCATAAGTCGTGCAATAGGAGATAGATTTAACAAATCGTCTGCTAATCCGATCAGAAAAAAGCCCACACCACCGAGGATGACTCCCAATATTTGCCATTCTTTTTCAGTTGACAAATTTCCAAATCCACCTAATGCCCAAATTACTAACAAGGAGGCAATAGTACCTGCGAAGATAGAAATTCCTCCAAGTCGCACCATTGGACGTTGATGAACTTTACGTTCATTAGGTTTATCTACTTGTCCGCTTTTGATGCCAAAATTTCTAACATCAGGAGTTGTCCAGAGAACAACTACAGCAGCAACAAGAAAGGCAATCAGATGATAAATTTGAGCGGGCATCTGCATATTCCTCTTATAGAAAATCGGTTACATATTTCAAAATGGGTAAGTCTAAGACTGCGATCGCTGTATAAGTTATGGGACACAAATCTGTGGAATTGGCTCGACAATAAAAAAAGCGAGCCCCCGGACTCGCTTTTGTTTGGTAAAGTTTTAAAGATCGAACGAACGATTAGTTCGTTGTACTAAATATGACATCAACCCAGTAGTTAGCTGATTGATAAGTGGAGGTGGGGAAAGCAGGATTACTGCTATAGGTATAGACCCCATTAGGTCCAGATTCACCATTACGGAGTGCAGACAGAGGTGGAGTACTTACACCAGAGTTAGCAAAATATCCTACGTCTTGGGAATAGAAACCGACATTGGTGTGGTAGGAAGCGACATACACAGTATTAGCAGTAATTGCGACCGGAGCCCCAAAGTTGACTTGCTGCCAACCCGAGGCAGTTTCGTTAATAAAGGTTGCCGTTGCTAACTGCTGACCGTTGCTGCTCCATAGGGTACCAACGTGAGTTCCTGTATTTTGCGGTCCTTTGTAAAAACGAATGCCTTTGATGAAACCGTTCTGACTTGAGCGGAACTTCACACCGAGTTCCACTGAACTCGGGTCATTTTCTGTAATAAGGTTAGGAGTTGCTGTGTTATTCCAAATGCTAACTGTTACTGATGATGCGTTGCCTGTAGTAAACGACCAAGTGTAGTTTTGTGCTAGGGCATTGCCTGCTAAGTCTTTTACTCTTGGATCGGTGCTACCGCCTTTGAGTGTAGCAGTATAGGTTGTGGAAGTTGCAAGGGGACTGCTTGGTGTGAGTGTAGCAGTGCTATTGCCCGCATCATAGGTGATGGTGGCAGGTACAAGTGTGTTGTTGGCGTTGCGTAACTCAAAGGTGTTGCTGTTAAGTGTAGCTGTATCTATCGCTTCGCTAAAGGTAGCGGTGATGGTTGTACTGGGGCTGACACCAGTTGTACCATTACCAGGAGTGCTGGCTGTTACTGTTGGTGGGGTAGTGTCTGGCGCAACATTGGTAGTAAAGACTACGTCTACCCAATAGTTACTGGCTTGGTAAGTGTTGGTGGGGAAGGTAGGGGTAGAGCGATAAATATACACACCATTGGCACCACTTTCACCATTACGAAGTGCATACAAGGGCGAACTGTTCACACCCGAATTGGTAAAGAAATTTTCGTTCTTGGAGTACTTACCAACACTCGTGTGGTAGGACGCTACGTAAACAGTATTGGCAGTAATCTGTACTGGAGTCGCAAAATTAACTTGCTGCCAGCCTGAAGATGTCTCGTTACTGAATGTCGCCCTCGCTAATTGCGTTCCTCCGCTGCTCCACAAAGTACCAACGTGGGTTCCCGTGTTTTGCGGTCCTTTATAAAAACGAATGCCACTGATGTAGCCATTCTGGTTGGCACGGAATTTCACACCCAGTTCTGCTGCATTTGAGTCTTGAGTTGTTATCAATCCGGGAGTCACGGAACTGTTCCAGATACTGCACGGACAGGCGCGATCGCCAACTGCAATGGCTACTTCCGTTGCAGGTGTTTGGATATTGCCGCTATCATCAATCGCACGGCTTTTGATAGTGACTGTCCCAGTCGTTGTGGGTGTCCAAGTGTAGTTCCAGTTAGCACGACCGTTAGCTAGATGCCATGTTGTTCCACCATCAACTGATACCTCAACACCACCAACAACGCCATCTGTATCGCTTGCTGTACCTGTAATAGCTATAGGATTATTGAGCTGCACTGTTGTACTGGCAGTTGGTGAAGATATTGTTGCAGTGGGAGCAGTGGAGTCAAAAGAGGGAGTTGCTAATTGCAAACCAGATTGGAGAGAGCCCGGTTGTACACCCATATCCGCAAACAAGTTAACAGTTGCTTGTTGCATACGCACATCTGGGGTTGCACCTGATGGTCTGCGATCGTGATTGATATCCAAACCCCATGACCATTGTACGGTTCCGGAACCAAACACTAAAGCACCACTACTGTGTCTGTACAGTGTTAAATGGTGGGTAGCTGTACCAGACCCAAAAGTAGACCCGTAATCTTGAAGAACAGGGGCATTGTTAACAGTCCTTGTGGACAACCAAATCAAGCCTGAGGGTCGAAAGCCGTTGTCTATATCTTCATCCCATTCGTAACCCAGCGTGCTATTGGCAAGTGTGGCAGTTGTTCCTGGAGAAAGAGTTGCAACACTAGTATTGCGCCAGAAGCGCATTTTGCCATCTTCCGCTGGTACTTGTATAGCTGTAGTTGCCCCATCGTTGACAGTAAAAAGCGTACCCGTTAAGGCATTTTCCGGACGACCGCCATCTTTGGGTGGGCTAAAGCGGGGGTCGCGCCAAGTTCCAGTCCAAGTTGTTGGTTCTGGATCGATCGCCGCATTTGCTTTGGTCTCCTTATAACAAACTAAGGTGCGGTAGGGTGCGTTTGAAATATCAATGCTGTTTTCCCAACGAGTTTTCCAAAAAACTTCATTACCGCTAAAGAATGCTAAATGAACACCTATATTTCGAGCGGCTTCAACTTTAGCACGCTGTTGAGCAGACCAATACTCGTCGTGACCTACCGATAGGAAAACTTGATGATTGCGGATCAGATCGCCAAAGCGATCGCTATCTACACCAGTAAAATAGCTTACATCATATCCGTTAGCTTCTAACCAACGCACCATTGGGTATTCAGCGTTGAATACCCAATCTTGACCGTTATCAACTATACGGGTGTTAAAAGGGCGGTTGTAACTCACTTTGTAAGCTCGACCCGCAGGCGAACCTGTATAGAGACTATTGCCACCGTAGTTGTTATATGCTTGCCAAGTTGTATCGGAAGTTTGAAAAAGTAGATCGGAAGTACTGGAGTCATCTCGGACAATAAAGACTATGTGGCTGGCTCCGCTAGTATCAGTACGCACTGCTTTGGCAAAGTAAATTCCCGACGTGGCATTTTCTGGAACATTCCATGATGCCGACACGCCCCAATTTCCACAATCAATAAGTCCAGTCGTTGCGTTATTGATGCAGTTCGGCTGGCTGGGAGTCTGGTTTTGCGGTACGTTAACTGTTGCTACTTTACGAGCACCTTGTCCACCGTAGTATCCCATACGATAGATATCAAGGCGGTAACTTGGAGCAGGGGTTTTGATTTTGAAGGAAACGGTTTGCCCTCGGTTCACACTAATATCAGTGGCAAATCCTTGAATGCTTGAATCTCCAATACCGCTAATATCCCACTCAGACGCAGGATTCCCTGCTTTACAGTTTTCAGCAACAATTGAGTTAGCAGGTGAAGTACACGGATCTGCAGCAAGCACTTTTTGCATTGGCACGCGATCGCCCACACTTAGTTGCAAGACAACTAAAATTGCGAGCATCATCAGTAATATATTTTTGAGCAACTTCTTCATTAGATTTGTTCAAGTTACTGATAGGACTGTGATGTAATTTTTATGATTTCTATGTATTGATTGCTTGAATACAGGTATATGTATGGGGCTCCTATTTAATTTTTGAAATATACGTAGTCAGGTGGGCATCGCCTGCAAAAAACCTTATGTGGTGAGTATTGCCTGCCCTAGGTAGAAATTTTCATAACTTATTTAAGTAGGTAGGCATGAATATTTATCCTTGAGTGAAGGCAGAAGGGAAAATTGTAGAGGCGTTGGAAATAACGCCTCTACAATTTTTAGCTACGGTGTTGTGCTAAATATGACATCTACCCAATAATTAGATGATTGATAAGTAGAGGTGGGGAATACAGGGGTAGCGCTGTATCTGTAGATACCGTTAGATCCACTTTCTCCGTTGCGGAGTGCATACAATGGGGAATTACTGACACCAGAATTGGTAAAGTAATTTTCATTTTTAGAGTAAAAACCGACATTGGTGTGGTAAGAAGCTACGTAAACAGTATTGGCTGCGATCGCGACAGGAGTTGTAAAGTAGACTTCCTGCCAACCGGAAGCAGTTTCGTTAGCAAAAGTTGCCCTTCCTAACTGTTGTCCGCTATTGCTCCATAGGGTACCAACGTGAGTTCCGGTATTTTGCGAACCTTTGTAAAAACGAAGACCCTTAATGTAACCGTTCTGGCTGGAGCGGAATTTCACACCCAGTTCCACTGCACTCGAGTCATTTGTATTGACTGTACTTGGAGTTGCTGAATTACTCCAGATAGTTACAAATGATGTATTGCTTGTAGTAAACGACCAAGTGTAATTTTGTGCCAAAGCATTTCCCGATACATCTTTGACTCTGGGGTCGGTGCTACCACCTCTAAGCGTAGCAGTGTAAGTCGTAGAAGTAGCGAGCGGGCTAGTTGGTGTTAGGGTTGCAGTACGAGTTCCAGCATCATAGGTGACGCTAGCGGGTATGAGTGTGTTGCTAGCATTGCGTAATTCAAAAGTGTTGGTGTTAATTGTGGCTATATCTATTGGTTCGCTAAAGGTGGCGGTGACACTTGTACTGGGATTGACACCAGTTGTACCGTTTACAGGAGTGCTTCCAGTCACTGTTGGTGGGGTTGTGTCGGGAGTAATATTAGTGGCAAATACCACATCTACCCAATAGTTACTAGATTGATAGGAGCTAGTCGGGAAAATAGGATTGGAACCATAGCTGTATAAACCATTGGCTCCACTTACCCCATTACGCAAAGCATATAATGGTGGATTATCGACTCCAGAACTCGCAAAGAAATTTTTATCGGCTGCATATCTACCAACGTTAGTGTGGTAGGACGCTACATAGACGGTGTTGGCTGTAATCGCAACTGGAGTAGAAAAGTTAACTTGTTGCCAACCTGAAGATGTCTCGTTGCTGAATGTTGCTCTTGCCAGTTGTTGCCCGGTGCTGCTCCAGAGAGTGCCGACGTGAGTTCCCGTGTTGCCGCTACCCTTGTAGAAGCGAATACCAGTTATATATCCATTGAAATCTGAGCGGAATTTGACACCTATTTCAATAGCACTGGAATCTGCTTCTGATGGATTACTTGGTGTCGCTGAATTATTCCAGATGCTACAGGGTTGTTCGGAAGGACAGGGTAAACTTCCTGTAGTAAATGACCATGTGTAGCTAGTAGCCAAGGCGTTGCCTGCCAAATCCTTAATACGCGGATCTGTTGTTCCGCCTTTAAGAGTGGCTGTATAGGTTGTATTTGCAGCTAAGGAGGTTGTTGGTATTAGCGTTGCAGTACGATTTGCTTCGTTGTAAGTGACAGTTGCACTTACTAGGGCGTTTGCCGAGTTACGCAATTCAAAAGTATTTGTGTTAATGGTTGTTGGTGCGATCGCTTCGCTAAAAGTAGCTGTAACGTTTGTTCCAATTGCTACATTTATTGCATTGTTGTTAGGGGATGTTGAAGTCACTGTTGGAGGAACAGTATCGGCAGCGTATGTAGCGACATATGAACCTGTCTCGCCTGCAAACCTTGCGTACACAATTCCTTTAATGGTTTCCGTAGTAAAGTTAACGGGAGTCCCATTACGTGTAATCGAGCTGAGGGGCGCACCGCCAACTTGATTGGGTAACATTGCCTGTAAACCATTAGCACCCGTTCCTTTGGTAATAGTAAAGTTCAAAGTGCCGTTGTTCCATACCAATGAACCAAAGGAGGAGTTACCGCGAGCATCTAACCAAGTCAATAACTGCTGAGCGGAAACAACGGGTACGCTGCGAGTTTTGGCAGAATTAACAACTGCATCCGAGATTGACGAGTTTGCAGTATCAGTATGGGCATTGACATTGAAAACACCGTAATATCCCTCTGACCCTAACGCTCGATCCAATAGAGTATCGATGGTGTAGGGGTATGACTGTCCGGATTCATCAGTCATTTGAGTATTTGCTTCATAAACATCAATCGTTGTCCCATCTTGTTTAGCTAAACGCATGGGCATACCGCTACCAGTAAAGAAGCCGGGACGATCGAGAATCCAAGAGGGCGGCCAGTAGTAATAAGTGGTGTTCAGTCGTATTCCTTTATTGAGTTCTACTTCTGGTGTGCTAGACCAATCACTCCAAACCAAGCAGTGATGTCTTTGGGTTGATGGTGCTGGTAGACTTGGGTACTTGTTAGCAAAATCATTTAATTGCTGCGTGTAAAAAGTTTGAAGAGATGCAGGTGTAAAGTCACTGCAATTGGTATTAACGTGTAATGAAATTTCAAACCCTTGAGCATCATAAGCAGCTGCTTGAGTGTTTGTTAAGGGCATACCAGGAGTGGGATAGACATATGAAGTCCCCCGAATGCACTCCCAATTGTCAACCGAACAACCAGCTGGACTGCTAGCATTGAATTGGTCGAAGCGCGGCCCAGTTCCCCCATTGCCATGATCGTCCCCTGTCATCAGCACAACCGCTTTTTTCCCATTTGGGAAATACCAGAAGCGCGGTAACGGTTTTTTAGAAAGATTCATTGTGATGATGAGGTTTGCCAGTAAGCGCTGTTGCTCATCTGCTTGGGGTATTGCAACTTTGTTAAGGTCAACCCAATCTGGCTGAGAATCACCAAAAAACAGATCGTCGGATCGAATGGGAGAAAATCCATCCCGTTCTTGTCCTGCCCATGCAGGATTTCCCTGGCGCGTGTAGACGACTGAACGTGCTAAGTCGTAGGTGAATGCAGCTGCTTGTCCGCCATTGCTTCCGACACTGCGTAATGAGACAGCAGGATTTGTGGTTGCTGTGGTCGCATTTGTGTAAAGCGTGGCAATACCTGTAGCACCATTTAAAGTATAGCGATCGGCGGTTCCATGGAACTGGATAGTCTGGTTGATAATTCCATTAGCTGCGGGCTTTGAAGTATCTGCTAGCAAATAGCCGTTTGAGAGGGTACTACCCGTATCTGTCAGCCCGAGCAAACTCGCGAGCTGTTTGTCAGGACGCATCGCGATGAGATTGCCACCACCATTCACCCAATTAGTAAAGATTGTTACTTGTTGGGATGAAAGACTAAGGTCGGTAAGGATGACAACATCATAGTTTGCAAGCGTCGTTGCTGACACTGCTGAAATATCGCTGACATTGAACGAGTTGAGCCCTTCAGTTCGTAGAATTTCAGCGTAGTAGTTTCCAAAGGGATTAGACCCACTCGTAACAATAAGGATTGGCCCACCTGGAGGTGAAGGTACGGATGCAAGAAGTGTTTTGTTTAACGAACTTAGACGATCTGAATTGATTAAAGCTTGAGATTTTTGAATTTTTTGAATTTTTTGTTGATTTTTCTGTCCCTGACCTTTAGGCGGTACTTGAATGATTTTTTTCTGTTGACCTCTGAGGGTGTCCCACAGAACGATCTCACCTGCATTATCTCCACTCACTAAGGTATCGCTATCTACGGGATTAAAAGCAATTCCAGCGATCGACTTATTCCCCCGAAGTGTGCCAAGTGGCGTACCGCTTGGTAGACTCCACAAGAAAATGTTATTTTCATCACCTCCACCTGCTACAACGGTGCCACTTAAATTAAAAGCTACTGTCCTAATACGTTTAGTAGGACCTCTAAGAACCCGATCCACAGTACCGCTATTCACATCCCAAAGACGAACAGTACCATCGTTGCTAGCACTAGCCAAAAGTGTTCCATTTGGGCTGAAAGCAACGGAAGTGACTCCATTCGTATGACCGAGTAGAACTTTACGTTTCTTTCCAGTTTCTAGGTTCCACAAGATAATTGTGGTGTCATCACTTCCACTTGCCACAGTCTTTCCATCGGGACTTACGGCAACACTGTTGACAAAGCCTGTATGACCTTCAAAAATTTGCTGTAGTTTGCCAGTTTGGATATCCCAGACATCGACTCGGGTATCCTCGGCTCCAGTGACCCAAATCCTCCCATCCTGACTGGCGGCAATCGTTCTGGGTGGGTTTTCGTGTGCTTGGAGAAGATTGGTTTGTTCTCCAGTGTCTGGCTTCCAGACTCGGGCTACACTGTCCCTCCCCACACTAGCTAGATTGTTGCTGAGTGGATTAAAAGCCACTCCGGTGACGGGAGTATTTAGGTGTCCTGGCAAGGCTTTTTTTTCTTTTCCAGTCTCTGGATCGAACACTAAGACTCGCCCATCCCTAAACCCAGCTGCTACGTTTTTCCCATCTTGACTAAAAGCGATCGCAGTTACGCTAGTAGCATCCTCTGGCGATACTTTCTGGGCTAAGGTATAGCCATTGACCTGACCAAAGAAGAGTACTAGTAACAAGCTACAGCAAAAAAGAGATAAGTATCTTAAATATTGGCGCATAGTTGCATACCCTTACCAATCCTTATTTTTTGTTATTAGAAATTGTGAAAATGAATATCTACCGATTGTCACTTAGTCATTTAATTTACAGCGCTAAAACGCAACTACGAGCCTAAAAGTATCGTACATTTAATTTCTTTGAGATCTTTAGAAGTGAAAATAGCAAAATTCACTATCTAAAACTGTAGGCGAAAGGAGTTATTGCTACGCATCGCTTCACAAATGACAACCTTATGAGCATTTTAAAGTCAACACATTTAAATATAATTAAAGTATTTACCGAGAATATTTAAATTTATAATGAACTTCTTAGATATTTTCTCATTGCTCGCCCGAATGATTTGATATGCAAACTTTGCGATCGCCTCATTCCAAGCTACCCTTTCCCTAATTTTGGGTTCTGTAAAACTAAGGAAAAGGATATTTTCTCTTTAACTGTAAACCCGTAAGCTTAATATCAAGTTTGATGAAACCTGTTTAAGCTTGGGCTTTCTGGCTTTCTTTGCTTGATCGGTTGAGCGGGGTTGCCTGCGTAAACTGTCATTGGTTCTAAAGAACGCCCAGCCACCCCACCAAGAGTCAATACGCTTCCCGTTCCAACAGTCACTCCAGGTCCAATCGTTGACTTTGCTGCAATCCAACTACCTTCTTGAATGTGGATGGGAGCTGTTATCAGTTTAAAATTTGGATGGTTCCAGTTATGATTCCCGGTACAAAGGTAAACACCTTGAGAAAGGCAAACGTGGCTTTCAATAGTGACATGAGCTAAGTTATCAATCCAAGCGTCTTCCCCAATCCAAACAAAATCACCAACAGTCAAACGCCAAGGAAACTTTATCCGTACTCCTGGTTTTAAGCGAACGCCTTGACCGATTTGTGCTCCAAAAGAGCGCAGCACCCAAACTTTTATTGCAGAAAAAGGGAGCGCACGGCTTTCTACTAAAGGCGAACCTAGAAAATACCATAAAATTTGTTTCCAGTAAGAAGCACCAGGGGTATAACTACCAAGGGAATATCGATCTAAACGCATAGGGTAAGTTACTAAGAGAAGATTCAAGACTGGCTCTTGTAGAAGAAGTTAAAATAAAAATCCAATATTTTTTTAATCCATTTCCTTACTCCTCACCCCTCACTTTCAACTGCTGGCGAGAGGCTTTTTCATTGCTTAAGACAAGATCGGTTGACAAAGGCTTTTGGTTAACAATAGCTTTATAAACTCTTGTTAACTTTTCAGCAGCACAATCCCAGGTATAGTTTTGGAATATGAAATTACGAGCGCGGTTACCCATTGCTTTTGACATTTGAGGATGACTTAAACATTGAATCAATCCATCAGCAATGGCATGAGTATTGATATCTACAATAAGTGCTGCTTTAGCAATTTCTGCTTCAGGAAAATTGCAACCAGTAGTAATCACACATGGTAACCCTGAAGCCATACCTTCTAGGACAGACATACTAAAACCTTCTGAATATGAAGGTGCAACATACAAACTAGCAGCAGCCAGGGCTGCATATTTCAACGAGCCTGTAAGCATACCCGTAAAAGTCACTGCATCCAAACAACCTATTTGCTTAAAAGCAGTTTTCACTTTAGGTAAATACCCGGTACTATCCGGACCGGCTACAACTAAATGAGTTTGAGGGAATTTTTTATGAACTTTTGCAAATGCAGGAGCTAGCAAGTCCAGACCTTTTTTAGGGTCGATACGACCAAGAAACAGAATCAAAGTTTTATTTTTTGTAGAAGGAAATTGCTGGTAAAAAATTTCTGGATCTGGCAAGCTTATAAATTCTTGTCTGTGAACTCCATTAGGAACGACGATAGGATTTTTCAATCCAAGAGACTTAACATGACCGGCTTCAGAATTAGCAATCACTTGGATAGCTTTTGCTTTCTGTAGTGCTGGCTTTTCAATGAGATTAAAGTAAAATTTCTTTTTCCAGGCTTTGTATGATAGTGCCCAAGGTTCTAACATTCCATGAGGGGTCATAACATATGGAACTCGACGCTGCTGGCAAAGCCAATGAACGAAGGAAACAATTGGAGCAAAAATTGTATTTGTATGGACAAGATCGTAATCATTAATATGCTCAATTAACCATTGAATTAAAGGTAAACTAATAATGAAATCATTGCGATTCCAGCAAGAAAAGTATTTGATTCTGTAGTTTTTAACTTCTATCCATTTATTAAGAGGAACTGTGAGTTTCTCTGACTGATTGGCGTTTGTCGTAATTAGATCGATTCTAGTTCCAAAACTGCTGACTGATTCAACTAATTCTTTAACTGCCTTAGAAGTCCCACCATAACTGGAGCCAACATAAGGAGTGAAAATTAAAATTTTCATAACAAAATACTTCTGTTGATAGGTTTATACACAGAAAAAACAATTTCTATTAAGACTTAAGCAATGTCAACGCTATTTTGGGTATTTCACACTTTGCATATCGCTCCAACGTACCCTAACAAATTGTCTATTTGTAAGTCTTTTTTATATGAAAAGACGATTGAGAAGATAGTATTTTCTGTAAAAATACTATAAAAATTGAATGTTTATGAAAAAGACTCATACTAGAACAGCCTTCTTATTGGACATTGTGTATGTAATATCAATTGCCTTTAAAAGACCATCAGCAAAATTTTGAGGACTGCACTTCTCTACAATCTTTTGACTTAATTGCCCCATTTTTATTCTTGAAGCTGAATCTGTTTGATGAATAGCTAATAGGGCACGCGTCATATCTTCTTGACTTTCTGGATTGAAAAGCAGACCATTTTGGCGATCGCAAACAAGTTCATAGGCTGCTCCTACAGTGCGGCTGCATAAAATTGGCAGTCCAGCGGCACAAGCTTCATTAACGACTAAGCCCCACTGTTCTTGCAATGCAGGATGCACAAAAGCATTAGCTAATCCATACCAATATCCAAGTGCTTGATAAGGAATAAAACCAGGCAAATGAACACAGCCCTGTAATTTGTTTTCTAGGAGCAAATTGCGAATATACGGTTCTTCTTCTCCACTACCACAAATTACAAGATCCCATGCTTGTTCGGCACCAATTTTCTGGTGATAAGTGGTAAAGGCTTTTACAAGACGGGATACATTTTTGCGTTGGAGTAAGCGAGTAACAACAATAAAATAAGGTTTGGTAGGAATTCCAGGGCATTTTTGCCTTGCCAAAGATGAATCGAGCCTTGCTGCTCGAGCACTTCGAGCAAAATAATCATTGTCAACAGCATCGTAACCTAGAAAAATTTGTTCTTGAGGAAAACCTAACTTTATTAAATAATCACGGTGTAGTTCTCCACCAACAAGTGCCGCATCATACTGTCTGATATAAAGCCAAAATTTAAGTTGCTCTTTCCACCATTGCCGTGTTTCATCATCCCACTTTGTTTCGCTCATCACAATAGCAGGTACTTGTTTGCGTTTGCACCACGTTAATGCAGCACGCGATACAGGAAATCCCCATCCGGGGATAACAACAATATCTGGTTGAAGATTGTCAAGAAATGAAGGTAATAAAGAAGCAGCACTCTCTTGGGTATAGTTAAGATTAGCAGTTTTAGAGACTAGAGTCTTTAGAGGAAACGTTATTTCACGCTTCAAGTCTCCCCAAGGATGTTCTAAGGTATTATCTGTAACTTGGACTGCAGTTAAACTCCACCTTTTTTGTTGACAGGCAGAATGTGCAGCACGCAGTCTAGCAGCATGATAGCTACCAACATTCATAAAAAGTATAACGATATGCATTGCTCTCGAAAAAATAAAGTGTAATGGTCTTAAAGATTTGTATTGCTTAATTTTTCAAAACTTTGTGAAAGACTTCTAAATACTTTTGGACATACAATTCATTACTAAATCGGTTTCGAATCAGTTCTAGTGAAGTCAATTGAAAGTTTTGGTAAACTTCATGATTTTGTATGAGATGTAAACAATATTCTGCCAGTTCATTAATATTATGTTCTTGAATTAAATAGCCATTTTCTTTATGAACTAGAACCGAGTTTGTCCCTCCTTCTAAGACAGAAGCAACTACTGGAATTCCATAACCCATTGCTTCCATGACTGTACGACCAAAGGCATCAGAATTAGAATTAAATAGCAATAAGTCTACTGCTTGATAAAAAGTATCTATTTTATCTTGCCAACCCAAAAATTTGACTTTATCTGATATCCCTAAATTTCTAGCAAGTTCTTCCAACTCTTGACGAAGCGGACCGTCACCAGCAATCAGGAAAAAGACATTTGGATAAGATTGACAAACTTTGGCGCAAACCTGCAAAAAAACATCAAACCGCTTTCGCTCGATCAACCAACCAGCATTACCAATCACAAAAGCGCGATCGGGAATTCCAAGAGTTTGACGAATTAAAAGTTTTTTATCTTTGGTAACTAACGGTTGTAGTTGAGTTGAATTTTCAATTAAATGCAATTTGTGTTTGAGAAAAGGTGCTATCTGCGCGGTTTGCTCAAGTAGATAAGGCGAATGACAAATAATTGCATCATATTCATCTCCAAAATATTTATAAAATATTTTCCATCTTAATAAATTGGGATTATTATACTTGTGGCAAAAATGAATACCAAGTATTTTTTTATGTTTATTACCTTTGATACTGAGACAACCCGTAAGGGTTGGACCTGTAACTAAAATGATATCACCGGAAAAGCATTGAACTTTGCGTTTTAAAGAGAGATGAGACTTATAACCAAAAGTTCCTTCATAGGAGTTATCGTTTACAGGTATATTTAAATCTACAAATATTTGTTTACCAGAACCTGCCGGTGTAACGCTTTGTATCTCCCATTTCATACCTCTATTCTGAGTTTCATTGACTAAAATGTAGGCAGATTTTTCCATGCCTCCAAGGTTTAAACACTGAATTAAATTCAGAATTTTCATATTTTATAGAATGGTTTCACAATAAAAAACTATCGGACAAAGTCCAGTTACTAAGCCTAAAGCAAAGGTCTATCAATTCCAACAAAACAATTTCTTCGAGCAAAGCACACGATACATCAAGATTTCCTGTATAAAGAAACTGGTTTTATGTTTTTAAGAAAGAAACTTATCTTTCAAATTTTTGCGATTCAATATACGAAAAATAATTCTTCTTTCTTGCATATAAAGTCACCAAACCTATAAAAATAGTTTGAAAGATAGCTTCTTGTAGAAATCTTCCTATACCGTGTGTCAGACCAACCATTGCTGGACTTACAAGCCCCATATAAAGAATTCTACTAAAAGTACTTTTCTGATAAACAGATGATATCCAAAGATGCTTGAACAGGTAAGCTATCAATCCAAAAGTAAAGCATCCAAAGTAACTAAATTCTAGAAAAGAATCGCCAACACCAGTTATAGTGTAACCGTTAGGTATAGTATAACCATAGAAAGAGGAAAGATACTCAACATAGCGATCGAATAAATTCAGTTGTAAAGATTTTTTAAATTCAAAACCTACAATTTGTCCGGGTACATATTGAAATATAATGCTATCCCAATAACCAGAACCATAACCATATAAACCTGTACGTTCTACTACGTCCATCAATAATGCTGCATTTCTGATTTCTAAAAGCTCTCCTTTTAATAATTGGTTAAATGCCTTTTGAGCGATCGCTGACACTGCTTGCCAATTACCACTAAAGACTAAATCCCAAAAACCACTACGTACTTCACCAAATAGAGGAATAAGAATAGTCATAAAGATTAAAGCGGTAATGACTGACCATCTTGGTGGGATTAAGCGACGCGCCATCCACAAGGAAAGACCTATGATAATTATCAGCGTCATTGTTGGTTGACGACGACCACCAAGAACACTTTGTAATAGAGGCCAGCCAGAAATGACTGTACAAGTTAGATTAATAATATTAGGACGTTTCAATAATTGCAAAAGAAAAATTGCGAAAGCAATATTTATAACCTGACCTAAAAAAAGATATATGGTTGCAGGTCCGGTCCAGTTACCATTTGCTGCAGTTTGGACCGCAGTACGAGAAAGTAAAAAATTAAAGAAATAGCCCTGAGCCATCAGAGCCATCCCTCCTATAAATAACTTACGTTCATCAATCGCAATATTTAAATTTGACAACCAATTTCTATTCGGTTTCATCTCATAACCGATAAAACAAGCACCAGCACACATAGTCGAAAATAGTAAGACTCGTTCTACTGATACTAAAGATGCTGCACCTGGATTATGAATCAAAGCAAACGCTTGAGGTAGCAAAAAGGAAACAAACATACTACCCATAAAAAATGGATATTGGTAAATTCGTTCTACACAAATCACTCCCCAAGCTAATAAAGCGATGCAGACTATAATAAATAAATTCAGATACAATTCAGCCATGAAATAATATAATTTTCTTAATTGCTGTAAAACATCATTTTGTTAAAGACATTTGAATTTTCTTTTGCTGAAACGTTACTATCTGCCTGAGTTTGTTTTCTGATTCTTGCATTAAATTATCTAAATACTCTTGTGTATTATTTGTGGTTGAAAAAGCTTTTTTAGTGGTATGCATATGCAAGAGTTGATTGGCAATTGCATCTATTTCTCTAATAGGGACAATAGCACCATCGATTCCATCTCTGACGATCGAGCCTGAATTATCAGTAGTAATAGTAGGAATACCCGCAAGCAATGCTTCATAAGTTACCATCGCTGAACCTTCGCAAATAGAAGGAAGTACAAATACATCAGCCCAATTGTACAAATCTTTCATTTCAGCACGGGGAACTCTTCCCAAAAAAGTACATACATCGCTGTACTCAGTAACACGCTGATAGTTAATTTCCAAGGAACCTACCACTTTACACGTAAAAGATATTTTCCCTTTGATTTGTTTGAGAGCTTTGAGTAAATAGGGAATTCCTTTCCGCAAGTTTACTGAACCAACAAATAAGATTTTCAACGTCTCATCGTCGTTTTGCTGTACACTTTTAAGATATGAATTTTGTATCAAGCTTCTTTCTTTTAAGCGACCTAATGGTAAAACAGATATCTTTTCTCCATCCACACCCCTGGCTATTAGAGAATTTTTAACAAAACTAGAGCCACAAATAATTCGATCTGCTAAGTCTTGCTCGCGTTGTTCTCGTTCTAATAGTTCCAAGTCAGCCTCACCTACTTTAAAAGGTGAGAGTGACCAACCAGGCCAGCGCTGCTCTTCTTCTAGTAAAAGTTTGTGTACGAGTGACCATTCAGCAAGTGTTTGATCGAGAACACAACGAATACCTCGTTTTTTGGCATATTCAAATAGTTCTAGACATGCACTATTAAATCCATAGATAGTATTGGCATCTCCTAAACCATGTTGAATAATTTGTTGGCAAAATTTTTGTCCTGCCCAAATATATATTTGGGGTGCTTGTTCTGGTGGAGCTTTCTTTAAAGCTTGGAGATACTGATATCCTAATTTTGGAAAGTGAATAATTTTTGCATTTTGCAATTCGGGCTCGTATCGATCTAAACCTTTTTTTAGGGCATTGGGAAGATGATTGTAAATTCTAGAATTTCGCAATTTACCAGTCAATTTGTTATGACCTGAGTAAAAGTCAGTATAGAGCCTATCTAAAATACCCCAACGATGAAATAGAAGAGGTTCTTGATAATGTTTTCTGGCTCCTAGTTGTGCCACTAAAATTTTTGAATATGACATCTTAAATTTAGTTTTTTAGTTAAAAATGCTGTTTATTTTATAGAAAACTTATTACAGTTATTTAAGAGATTTCAGTAAATTACTGTAGCGTTCTCCTACTTTTTCGGGAGCATACCGCTCAAGATATGCGGAACGGATTGTTTCTGGTGAGACTAACTGTTGCTCAATTAACTTTCCTATTTCCATTAGGCTATTAGCAAAGTTATCCGGGTTGGCAGATGATACAATTCTGCCCAAACGGGAATCAGCTAAAATCTCTGGTAATGCACCTGCTTTTGTAGCTACAATTGGTCTACCACAACCCAAAATTTCTAAGGCTGCCAGACATTGTCCTTCAATATGAGAAGTAAAAGCAAACACATGACATGAAGCGATCGCATCCTCTACGTCTTTATTAGAGACATTACCATAAAAAACAACAGAGGATTTAATCTCTAAGTTTTGAGCTAATTGTTCAAGTTCATTGCGTAAAGGACCATCACCAAAAATATGTAAGCTTGGCTTTCGATCTTCTCCATGTACAGAATTAGATTCCTTGATATACTGCTTTTGAAAATTACAAAAAGATTGCAGTAGTAAAGGAATATTTTTATCTTCAACTAATCTTCCTAAAAAACCAATTTTTAAATTTTCATTTTTTGGAAAAGGTTTAAGTTCACCAGGAGCATGAGGAATATAAGGAATAACTTCAATTTGTCCTTTGTATCCAATTGTATGTAAATCTTCAATGAATGAGGATGACTGCACTAAAATCATATCAAAGATATTGAGTGCTTCTAAAAGACGCTGACTCTCTACCTTCGTCTGTGGAGGTAAGGGTTTGTAAGGAGTTATATAAATGAAGTGCGTAAAAGAAGCTTTTGCTCGAAGCCGTTTTAAGATTGGAGTAGGAAAAAGTTTACCAAACAGTACTGCATCAGCTTTTTGAAGCTGTTGAATACCTATTGTCAAAAGTATCCAATCTGGCAAATTCCATTTACAACCCCAACGCCAAGGACTTTGAAAAATTTGAACTTTTGCATTCCTAAGAACTTGAAGTAACGGTGATGTTTGACCCCAACATAGAAGCGTACAACGATAACCTTGGCTTTGCAGGTAGCTAAGCAAATTTTTCCCAAAGGTTTCTATGCCACCTACTGATGCAAAACCACCAAAGTAGAACAATATACTTTTCATTTTTTATATTGTGGAAATGTTTTTTTCATTCACTTAAACAATCTCATAAACATTCTTATAAAACCTCTAACATACTTAGAGAAATATTTAATATAAATGAAATTTAGCAAAGGGATTTGACATTGTTTTTTATTAATAAATAAAACATCACCATTATTGTATTTTGAAAATACTACACAAACAAAATCTAAAGATTTTAATCGCTCTTTTATGGCTTCAACTTCTTTTTGAATGGGAAATGCAAAATCATGGAATTCAACAGTCAATTGTTTGATTTTACATAGTGTTTCATCACTTATTGAATTAAAGAGATCGATTTCTGCACCTTCAATATCTACTTTTAGCAAATCTACACTTTGGATATGGTGCTTTTTCAGAAAGCTTTCCAAAGAAATTCCTTCAACAGTAATCTTTTCTTGTACAGCACTAACAGCCCAGTTCCCTATATGATTGTATTCTGGATTATCTGTTACACAAAATTTTACTGGCTCATTTGAGTGGGAGATTGCATAGTTAAATTTTCTAATTAAATGTGTTTCCTGAATCTTTTTATGTAAAGAAGGTAGAGCTTCTACTGCATAGCACTGGCATCCAAATTGCTGACTAACTTCATGAGAGAATTGACCTAAATGAGCACCTAAGTCAAGAACCACAGAGTTAGAGTTAACTAAATTTGCGTAAAAGTGATGACCTCTAATTGAGATCAAACCAGATATATCTTTGATAGATTTCATAAGCTTAATTGAGGTTGTTTATTGATTGACTTCTTTCAAGGCGTTAAGATTGCGTACTACATGGATGTATCATATGAAACTTCGTACCATGTCAGGTCAGATTTTTGAAATTTCAGTCTTAGCCGTTCACCTTTACCGCTCAAATATCGATCGCCGTGACATTTAACAGTAGTAGAATTTTGAGGAAATTTTACTTGTGCGTCACTCGCACCACCTACAATCAAAATCTCTTGTCCGTTAACATAGTGCTTGGTACTCATATCTACGCTAATGATTGAATTACCTGTATTGTTCAGTACTACAATTTCTTCACATTTTGGCTCAATAATGTATGGAGGGCTCTGCCAGAAATTAGCAATTCCCTGTAATTCTCGTCGTTCAACATTTATATATTGATTGTTGCGAAATAATGGTCTCTCATTTGTTAGGCTAGCAGATTGTTCGGGAGTCCGACAATTTTCAAATTTATTGTCTCCTATAACTATATTTTGTAATTCTCCAAAATAAAAGATACAGGCAGTTTTTTCAAGTTTTTCATTAACAAAATGTGTATTATTGTAAATATAAATATTGTTATTTTCTCCTGTTAAATTTGCTGTAACCGTTGGATGGTTTTCACCAATAATTTTGTTGTTTAAGAATTCAATATCATTGTTTTTACGACTTGTTAATAAAGCACTATCACAATCACGAAAAACATTATCTTTAATTAAAACATGATTGATATCAAAAGCACAAACTCCAGAGAGAGATTTAGAAAATGAACAGTTAGTAATAATATGTTTGTTAAGCGCTGGAAATTTACCAAGTGTTAAAACTAAACCATGATAAGTAGAGTCTTGAAAGATACAGTTGTCGAAATAATGAGATTTATTTGGTGATAAAGCTGCATTTTCAACCCAAGCGGTTGCCGTTTGAGAAAATTCACAGTTAGTTACGATTAAATCTGCTTCAATACTCAGCAAAGCTCCATTAGAACCATGCAATTTACTATT
This sequence comes from Tolypothrix bouteillei VB521301, assembly GCF_000760695.4. Lineage (GTDB taxonomy): Bacteria > Cyanobacteriota > Cyanobacteriia > Cyanobacteriales > Nostocaceae > Scytonema > Scytonema bouteillei_A. The sequence goes on from NZ_JHEG04000001.1 coordinate 852,433, forward strand.
AGATATAATCACTTTTTGAATTCCATCTCCACCACCATAAATGACCTCTCCTCTAAAGTCATGCACGTAAACAGAATCAATAGTGATGTTGTCTAAAGAGGTATTAAAATCTAAAACAATCCCTTTATGGCTCAGATCCCATCCATCTCCAGTCAGTGGATCGGCTGGCCATTTATTATTCCCTGTGAATCCATTTGTACCACCACTTAATTCTAAATTTCTAATGACAACATTTTTTCTTGGTTGTCTGGGATTTAGAGTACCTTGAATCATAATTCCATGACCCCTGACAACATTTCCATCAATAACAGAGTAATCTCCGCTACTATGAAGGATTGTTTTTCCAATACCATCACCAAAAAGTACGATATTATCGTAGTTAATAATTAGTGAAGATGGTTCTTTAACAGTTAAAGACGGCGGAGCAATTTGATATATACCTGAGGGTATATAAATATTTCCTCCACCTATTTTACCAACTGAATCAATGGCAGATTGAATAGTTGCCGTGTTGGTCGCAATAGTATTAGAGTCGTTCGTAAGACCAATTGTAAGTGTTCCAAATTCTAAAACATTGACATAATTTATAGGTAAATTTTGAGCTTGTGCAGCCTGCATCAAATTGAAATTTTTGGCTGCTTCTTCTAATGAGGAAGCGTTACGTAGCGATCGTAAGATACTAGCGAAGGAGCTTAAACTAATAAGAGCGAGCAGAGTACGACGAGCCAACATAACTACAATTGTACTAGTAATTTCTCAAGACTTTGAGCGCGAAATTGCCAAGTATTTTGCTGAGCAAAACTCAGTTGACGTAAGCTTTTTTTGTAGACTTCAGGATTTTTATAAGAGGCTAGCTGCTGGCGTATGTACGTGACTGCATCTTTCGCATTATGAAAGATCGTAATCCATTTAGGATACAAACGGCATTCCGGGATATCGGTGCTGAAAATCGGGCGACCGCTAGCAATGCCATCCATAATTTTTGTAGGACAAGCTGCTTGATTAAAGGAGTGATCTACTACGTAGGGAATCCAATTGATTGCAAAAGACCAGTAATAGTGTGCAACTTGGTCAGATGGCACTTTCCCAACATTACGGACATTAGGCAATTCAAACACTGCTTTAAGAGCTGCATACCAATCTGCACTTGTTTCTTCGGCAGATACGTCGATACCACCAACAAAAACAAAGTTGACTTCCGGGCAAGCTTTTACTACATCATAAATTAATTTCCAGTCTAGGCGATTGCCTAAGTTACCTACATATCCAACTGTCATTGCTTCTGGAGATTTTTCTGGCTGATGATTTAAATAAGTGTTTACAACTCCATGTGGATAATGGTGTATGCGATTGCTTGCATAGGGATGAATTTTTTGAAGCGCTACAAGTTGAGAGTAGGAAGAGCAGAGCGTAATGGCAGCCCGTTCAATTAATTCTTTTTCTTGTGCTAAAATTCGATCTTTGCGGCTAGGTCGATAAAGAACGTAATCATCAAAATTATAGTATATTAATCGTTCTGATGGCACTTTGCGAACCCAAGGTGCAAAATGTGGTTCAGAAGCTATGACCCAGGGGCTTTCTCCTGAACTCTGTTTCAGTTGTTGGCACCAGTTTTTAACGAGCTGTTGTAAGTAGATTCTAAATAGCTTTTCTAGTTGTCCTGCATAGCCAGTAGGCAATGTGTTAATGGACCTTTTGAGCAGAGATGGGGGATTACGGCTAGACCAATTGGGACGGAGACGATAATAAGTTCGCCAATCATAAAAATGCACAGCGTGAGTGTGGTATTGCTGAGCTAGAGCTTCTGCCAGACCATAAGCCCAAGGACTGTTTGCACCTAAAAATAAAAAACTAAGTTTTTGCATATTTTCCCGACCTATAACAATCCATATCATTCCCCTAAGATGTAGGAATAAAGATTGGCTTTTTCAATTCAAAAGTGAAGTTTTACCAACCACGCAAATCTCTAAGCCAGTAGCCAAGATAAGGCGATCGCCCAATAAATTCTCGAATCGCTAAACGTATGCGGGGAGGTATTCCCTGAAAACGGCGGATTGGAGGTTGATAAGCTGTTGGTTGCTGACCTTTCTTACTTCTTTCAATTGCTTGAAGAGTCGAAACTTGATGAATGAGAGATTCATAGCCTTTCCACATAACTGCTGCATTGAAGTTGGAGTGTGCGCGTTCAATCACGGCAGAATAAAAAGTCTGATAATGTTCACAAGCGTACATAACTTGTGCTGCCAAGGCTCGCATTTTACCTAAAGGTACAAACAGCCCTGTTTTACTTGCGGTAACAATTTCTTTTGTTCCAGTATTAATATCCCAAGCAATTGGTACACATCCCATACTCATCGCTTCAATAGTTGCCATACCAAATGGTTCAACACGACTCAGCATGAGCAGAACCTTAGCTGATGCAGCGACAGAGAAGACGCGATCGCGTGAAACATGACCGTAGACACAAATACGATTGGAATGAGGAATCTTGTCAATCTTAGCCCTAAACTCTGGCGTTACATGACCAAACCAGTGTAGCTTTCCTGCAAAGCCAAGTTTAACTAGCTGTTTCCATAACTTGAGAACGTCAAACGCCCCTTTTGTTGGATTATCGCCACCTAAAAATACAAGTTCATCTTGCCGTAAATTATTAAGTTGTGATTGTTCGGGGAAGACACAGCCGTTATAAATGACAGAAAGTTTCTCTGGCTGTTGTAAACGATCTCGAAATTGAATAGCGACGGTCTCGGATACAGCAACTATTGCCTCTAAATTTTCTTCTTCTTTAAGAGCTGTCTGCCAGTACTGAGGAGCAGTGTCATGGACAACATAAACACATTTAGTGTTTGGAGTTACATAAGGAATGATAACATCAAATTCCCCACAGGCATTAAAAAACAATACGTCCTGTGGATTCTCCTTCAGCCATTGCAGTAAAGCTGCGGGAGCTTCTGGAGCTGAACCATACAGCCCTAAAGAATCAACTCGGAAATTATTCTCAAGATCTATCTTACTAGGCGTCGCAAGCAAGAGCATGGTTGTCTCAAATCCTGCTTTTGCAGCTTGCTGACAACAAGACAGAGCAACAGGCGATATCCCACCACTGCGATCGCTAGGAATTAGCCAACACAATTTCATTGTTATTAATATGAAAAAAGTACTTCACGATTTTACAAACAATCAGGATGCTCCCACCAATTGAGAGCGGTTTTGGGGAGAGATTAATTCTTCAGAATTAGCGCATCTGTGAATCATCTCAATGTACTGAGGACGCAGCCTATCCCAGCTGAATCGATTGTAGACGCTAAGGTGGCGAAGGTAATATTTAGATTCACTAAAACCTTCTGCCAAAACTTGGCATATCAAACCCGTTAAACTGTTCGTTAATTCAAAATTTGCTAAATATCCCTCCTTACCTACTACGAATTGAGTGATTGGATAATCATGGGCCAGACAAGGTAAACCATGAGACATTGCTTCTACAAGGACTCGCGGTAACCCTTCACGCAAAGAAGCAAGCACAAAGATATTGGCAATTTTATAGTAATTAGAAACCTCATTATGTTTAACAGTTCTTACTTGAAAATTATTATTCCCTAATAATTTCATACCCAATTCAATCACTTCAGATGATTCTGTATCTTTTTGCCCTAATAATAAAAGATAAGGTCGTGGCTCAGGTAGATTAGCAACCTCTCGAATGAGATAATCCATCCGCTTATGAGATTTATCAATCATTCCCACAGAAAGGATTAAGGGCTGTTCTTCTGGTAGTCCAAGCTTACTGCGTAAATTTTTGCGTTCAGTAGATGTCAGTATTTGTAATTGAGATGGAAGGTGAAAACCATAAGGAACTAAACTTTGTTTTTCTGCTGCTACTCCCGCATCTATAGCGGATTGCAAATGAAATGGAGTCAATTGCTGGATGTAATTCCATCTTGGAAAAGGCGGGTCTTGTGGAGAGCCATTAGAAAATAAAAGTTTGTATCTTTTTTTCGTGAAACGTCGCCAGTGCCAAAGGGCGTGTCCCAAGTTAATATCACTAAAATAGATTATATCTGGATTTTGTTGATAGATATATGGTAGTAAACTCAAAAAAAATGTCGATTGTTCAATATTATAGCCAGTTCTTCCAGTTAGTTTGCCCAATTGATTTGCTTTCCAGTCACTACGCGGTAAATTCCACAATGTAACTTCTTTCTCTCGAGTACCTCCATCTCCCTTAAAGAGAGTTAGCTTAAGAGAAGGTTCATTTGCCAATACATTAAAGCATTCTTGCGTAAAAGATTCAAAACCACGTTTTACACGACCCAGCCCCGAACAGGGCATAAAAACCTTAATCATTACGGTACCTTGGGAGATTAACTACTCAAAAATTTGTTGTTTGTGGAGAAATTAAGTTTCTCCTCGCGTAAATCATGTAACGCTGCTGCGATCGGGGAATTCTATAGCAATACTAAATCATTTGTAAAATTCTCTCTTGCCCCTTTTCCTTAGGCTCTTTGCTTCTTTGCAGTTTATAATTTTTACAACTCAAATAAGACTACTATCGAACGCCGATACAGTATTGCCAAAAAACCGTTTTCTTCAAGTTTATTCTACGAGATATAAAGATATTCGAGCTAGAAAGAACGTTTTTTTGTCTTCATTTTTATTTCTGTACGACGCTCTAGAGGCTAGTATTCAACTTGTTTAAAGATAGCATAGCCACTACGTAGAGAGGGATTCTGAGCGACTAGAGTATAGTTTGGATCTATAAGAAGTCTGTGATGATTCTTGTAATTCTGAAAGGTACTAGTATCATCAAGCACGAATAACTTTGCTCCATACACTTCCTCTAACTCATTACTAAAATTTAGTTCGGAAGCATCTATTAATACTAAATCAAAAGAATCAATCGCATATTTTTGTTTAATTTCATTAATACAATTATTGAGCTTACCAGGAAAATCTTCTGATGAGAAAAGTGAAATTTCGTGAAAATTAATTGAAGAGATAACAGAATACTGCTTTTCCAATTTGACAAAACTAGGTTTTGAAATGTTTATACAGAATGTGGAGGGATGATTTGGATTCTCTCGAATGCCTGTTAAAAAAGCCTCAGTGGTTCCCTCTCCAGCAGATGCTCCAATAATAATTGCTGTCTTGATATCTTCTTTTCCTGCAATTCTTTGAATGGTGCTAAAAAATTCGTCATTTCTCATTTCCGAAAAACGGTAAGGCAGAAAATAACCGAATCTCTTTTCCAAAAAACGCAATATATCGCCAGCTATTGACTTGAAGTGCAAAATCAACTGTTTGCTAAGTGTAATATATTTGGGTTCTATAATTGGTTGAGTTTCTAAATTTTTTAGGAAATTTTTTGAGCCAGTAGTAGGAATAGAGGTTTGAGAGTTTGTTAACGAGCTGGGAAGATAACTATAACCATTTTTTGGTTCTTTGAAAAATCTAATTTTTGACTCTAGCACACTGTCTAACGTTTTTGCCCAATCAACTTGTTGAGAATTATGCAACATTATGGAAACTTGCTGAACCCACTCATCAAAACTTCGGTGGGGTAGTTGATGAACACTAAAGCGGTACTTTAAGGGATCGCTATACGCTAAATTTTCATTCTCTCTCGTACTTTCTAATACATTAATAATCCAACGAGTACGGTCAAGCTCTGGATGCTTAAGTGATGGAAATTCATTAGCACACTTTATAGCTTCTTCTAATTTTCCTTGGCAGAGAAGGGAAATAATTAAATAAGCCCACTCGACTGGGTCAGGATCTAAAGCTTTATAGTGTTCAAGAGTTTGTTTAATCAGTGGGAGAATCCACTCGTATGCCTTTGCTGGCTTTCCTTGATAAAGATTACATAGTGCTAATCGCAGTCTTGGTTCGGGTATCCAGAATATATACCCCAGGCAACGAAGATATAAAGTTTGTGCTTCTTCATACTGACCTGTCCAAAGTTTTTCATCCCCCTGCTTCAGCAGCATTACATCTAATCCATTACAGTGGATAGGCGAATTTTTAATTTCTGATGAGTTTTCTACAACGATAAGCGGTTTGAAAGGATTGGTCTGAACAATCTTTTGATTGGGTTTAAGATTTTTGTATAGATTAAACCATTGGAAAATTTGATCTCGTTGTTTTAAAGTGTGTTGAGAATGAACCAATTGATACCCAGCATTAGTAATTTTTTCTAACTCATCTAAATTTTGAAATAGATAGTCAAGCTTATCTAATACATCATGTTCATTAGCAAAAACACAATTTTGCATATCAATAAAGCCACAGGCTTCCAAAGCTGATGTTTTTTCTGTAATGAGACATGATTTAGATGCTGGTATTTCAAAATGTTTGCGAACAACTTCTTTTGCAACTGTACCACAAGTAGGTACAAACCAAGAAGCGTTTATTGTACGGGCATATCGCTCCCCATACATCATGCGTGTTGTTAAACGCTCTGTATATCCTAAATGCGGGCAAATGAGCGATGGATAATTCTGGGAAACAATTTTATAGATTTGTTGACGCCAAGGATACAAATGATGTATGTGCCCGCTAAACAAAATTGGTATATTTTTAGATTCACTGTAATCCTTAAATATGTCAGCATCAACAAAATTTGGCCAGACAAATAAGTTTTCAGCAATCTCAGGTGTATGTTCAGCTGTAGTGGTGCAAATGGAAAAGAAGGTTTCAATACCCCAATGTTCCATATCAGAGAGAAAACCTGCACGGCAATCGCACCAGGAATCTCCGTTATGAAATCCTAGCTTGGGTATTTCTGGGTATGCCGAAGTATTTTTAATACTAATTCTGCAAGAATCAATATATTTAATACCACTTTCAAAAAGTGTTAAATCTGGTTGATACTTATCACAAATCTCCTGATAGTCACAATCCTCATTAATAACAATAACTTCAAAAAATTCGGATAAACACTTGACGTGTTGTTTGATGTGCATTTGGACGAACTTAGCTGTCTCTTTATGTTTCCATTGAAAAAACACAAGCTTAGGCTTAGTCATCTTCTCTATCTTATCCATACAATTTCTTTGCTAACTCCCAATCATTGTTAATAGCAATCAAACCTCACAGATTCGTTTTAGTGCCTTAACCACATAATTTTGCTCTTGCTCAGTCATTTGATGGAACAATGGCAAAATTATAGAACGCTCTTGAGCTTGTTCGCTTTCAGTTAAGCGCTGACACTTTCCCTTTTGGCAATCACAGTTATGGCGATCGATTCCACACAACCAATTTTCTCTCTTGTAAGCACTTTCGCGATGAGCGCACATAATTCCACGTCGTGTTGAAATACCTGCATCTAACATTGCCTGCATGACTTGCACTTGGTCACATCGCTCCGGTAACCTCACACAATAGCTTTGCCAATTACTTCTCACCCATCTAGGCTCTGTCGGTAATTTCAACCCTGGTACATCTGCCAACAATTCCTGATATCGCTGTGCTAAGTAACGACGACGTTCCACAATTTCCGGTAACCGCTTCAGCTGTTCGCGCCCCACTGCGGCTTGGATATCGGTCATGCGATAGTTGTAACCCAACATGGGGTAAGACTCGAAAATAACTTGCTTGGCACCATGACGCACTGTATCGGGAACGCTCATCCCATGTTGTCGCCAAAGGCGAAACAGCTTATCCCATTCAGGATTGTTTGTAGTTATCATCCCACCATCACCAGTGGAAATAACTTTACGGGGGTGGAAAGAGAAACAAGCGATATCCCCATGGGGTTTGCCAATTTTTTCCCATTGTCCATCCCAAAGAATTTCACTGCCGATCGCACAAGCAGCATCTTCAATCACTGGCAACTCGTAATGACGGGCAATATCCAGTATGGCTTTTAAGTTACAAGGCATCCCCATCTGATGAACAATGAGAATAGCACGAGTGCGCTCGCTAATTGCCGATTCAATTAATAGCGGGTTAATGTTATATGTCTGCGGTTCAATATCTACAAAGACGGGGACTGCACCGCAGTAACGAACACTATTAGCAGTAGCGATATACGAATGACTGACAGTAATCACCTCGTCCCCAGGCTGAACACCTACAGCTAATAGTGCGAGGTGCAGTGCCGTGGTGCAATTAGACACAGCACAAGCATAATTTGCCCCCACATATGCTGCAAACTCCTGCTCAAATGCAGCAACTTCCGGTCCTTGAGTCACCCAACCGGATAAGATCGGGCGCTTAGCTGCCTCAGCTTCTTCTTCACCCATCCACGGTTTGGCAATGGGAATATTCTGTATTTTCTCAGACATTGCTTGTTTCCTTTGTCAGCTTTTGTTCCTGCCACCAATTAACCAAACGAGCCAATCCTTCTTCCAGAGACACTTGTGTCTCAAAGCCCAGCAATTTTTTGGCTTTACTAACATCTGCCAGTCGGCGCTGCACGGGGTTCACTTTACGTTCCGGACCGTATTCTGGTTTTAGATCTGACCCCATCACTTTAGCCAAACTATAAGCCAGGTCATTTAAACTAGTTTCAACACCACTTGCAACATTAAAGACCTCATCTGTAACATCCGCTTTCGCAGCCAAAATGTTAGCTCTAGCAATATCTTCAATGTAAACAAAATCCATGGTTTGCTTGCCATCCCCAAAAATCAAGGGTGGCTGACCTGCGGCAATGCGATCCATCCAGCGAATCAGAACTTCAGTGTATACACCGTGAATATCCATGCGCGGACCGTAAACGTTGAAGTAGCGCAACCCTACGTAGTTCAAACCGTACATATCATAGAAACTGCGTAACAAACCCTCATTAAATGTTTTAGCTGCGCCATAGAGGGTGCGGTTATTATAGGGGTGATGGGATTCTGTCGTCGGAAATTCTTCTGCCATACCGTAAATGGAAGCAGATGAAGCCGCAACTACCTTTTTTACCCCTGCCTTGACTGCTGCTTCCAAGACATTAAAAGTACCATCTGCAAGTACTTCCAACGCCAGACGCGGTTCTTCAGCACATTGAGTGATGCGAATAGCTGCTTGATGAAAGACGACATCCACACGTTGCATGACGTCATCTAAGAGTTCGCGATCGCGAATATCACCTTCAACAAGAACTACGTGACCGTTTTCTCTTGCCCAAGCTAAGTTCTCGCGTCGCCCGCGTGTAAAGTTGTCTACAATAACGATCTCGGAAGTTCCCTCTTTAACTAGCAGATCGGCTATGTGCGATCCAACCAAACCTGCTCCACCTGTAATCAAGACTCGTTTATTTGGCATTTTCTTTTAACCTGATTATTTCCTGTTCCAGAGTTTGAATGCGTTCTAGTAGCTCAGATGCTCTGAGACCTAAAGTTGTTTTAACTGATTTAATGACGTTTGCTGCTGCTGTCTTTTCTTCACCTTCAAATTGAACTTCATAAATTCTCAGCACTCCATCACCTGTCAGCACATCAACATAACCTTCTTTTTTAGCTCGGTTGATGACTCGACCTGAGATGCGTCCTACATAGGAAGGAGGATTCTTAACTATCTCGGCTTGCCATATTAACAATTTTCGCCCGAGTAAGTATGTATAAGCCCCAGGGAAGGGAAAGACTAATGCCCGAATCAGACAGTCTATACTTCTTGTTGGTGCAGACCAATTAATTTCACCATCTTCAGGAAGGCGAGTACAACCATAGGTAGCTTCGGCACTATTTTGCTCAGTTCCTTGGTAACCTTGCAATAATTTAATAACCGTTTCTCCTAAATGCTGTTGCTGAATCTCATTTAACTGGTGATACAGATCGGCTACAGTATCGCGATCGCGAATGGGAATAAGCTTCTGAAATAGAATATTACCCCCATCTAGTTCAGCACTGAGCTTGTGAATTGTAATTGCAGCGCAAGGTTCATCATTGACAATTGCCCAATTAACATTAGCGCGACCCCGATAATGCGGTAAGGGAGAATAATGAACATTGACAAAGGTAGACAATTCAATCAGATCTGGTGGCAGAATGTAGTTATATGATGAAACCACCACACAATCTGGCTGAAATTTTAATACTAGCGATCTAATCTGCTTGGTGGAAGTTTCTGAAAAGATTGGAATACCTGCTTGGCAAGCAAAGTTAACTACAGGATCGTCTGTCTTGGAATCGGAACTGACATTTCTGACTACCGCTTGAACGTGGCATTTAGAAGCTAAAGATTCTAAAGCACTTAAAGTGGTAATACCCATTCCAATTAAAAGGACATTAGCCATTTCCCATCTACCTTTACAACAGTTGAACAAATTTCATTTCTGCATCGTTGGAAGATTGCCGCCAAATCACTTCTGCTGCTTTCAATCCTCCGGCTTGCAGGCGGATAATTGGTTCTGGTCCCACTGCTGATGGCAAAATCCCCATATGTCCTGGTTTTGGCTCAACTTCCGGGCATACAGGTATGTTGTGGGAGAAAAAGGCAGATCGATCTATGTCTCCCCAGTACTGAGCAACCAACGCTCCAGGCCAATATTTGGCGATCGCAGTTGCATCTGTTGTAGAGAGTAGCGGTTCAAAGCGCGGCTGCAAAGCCACTAAGATAGCATCGTATGTTTTATCTGTAGGAGCTTCTGCCAAACTATCAACAGTATCTACACTAGCACCAGCATTGACTAAACCCCGTTCGATAAAGGAACGAAAAGGGTTATCGCACAACAGCAAAATCTGACTTTTGTAGACCGCGATACCAGCGTCTAATAAAAGCTTTACCGCCATTATTCCCAAAAAGGAGAACACATCTACAGATAGATGCCGCTCGTTCACACCAACTACATTTATATTTTGCTGGCGACAAGCTATCAAATCCACGTCTTCTGGTCTAAACTCCCAAGCCTCATACATTAACCCAATAACTGCATTTGGCTTCATCCAAGCAATCATCTCTGCGTTAATAGGACGCACGTGACCGCTATTGGTAATGATGTCTGCTTGAGCGACAACATCTTTTGATTTATTTGTGAGAAATTCAATGCGATCTCTGACCCCTGCAATTTCAGCTATTTGCTGTACTTCTGCTTTTACCTGTTCTACAGAACCATAACGACTGTCACGAGCGATCGCAAATACCTTGTCTGCTCCTGCCATTGCTGCCAAGACGGGCGTGACTGCATATGCTCCAGTTGCGGCTTCAGTCAGTACTGTCATGTTTTGAAGTTGCAAATTGCAGCCCTGAATTGCTTGCCGCATTAAAGTAACAAGGCGATGGGAATTTAAACCAGGACGAGTATCGGACATTAAACTTTTACCCCTCGAGCAATTTTGATACTATCCGCAACGGTATGAATTTGTGCTGCTGTCAGTTCAGCGTACATTGGTAGCGAAAGAACTTCTTTTGCCACTTGTTCTGAATGAGGAAAATCTCCCGGCTTGTATTCTAAGTATGAATAAGCTTCTTGTAGGTGTACTGGAATGGGGTAGTGAATCCCTGTTTGAATGCCTTGTTCCTGTAAACTCTGTTGCAGTGTATCGCGTTGCTGTAACGCGATCGCATAAACGTGATAAACGTGATGGCTGTAGGGCATAACAGTTGGAGTTGTCACACCCGCGCTTGCCAATAATTGGTCGTATAGCGCTGCGTGAGTTCTCCGTGCTTCAGTCCACTTATCTAAGTAGCGTAACTTCACCCGTAAAATAGCTCCTTGGATACCATCCATGCGATAGTTGTATCCCCTTAAAACATGGTGATATCTGCGTTCTTGTCCCCAGTCACGCAGCATTCGCATAGTCCGGGCATATTCGGGATTGCTGGTGACAACCATGCCTCCCTCTCCATAAGCACCCAAGTTCTTACCGGGATAAAAACTGAAACATCCTATATCACCCAGACTACCAACTCGTTGCCCTTTGTATTCTGCCCCATGAGCTTGAGCCGCATCTTCTATGACAACCAGGTTATAACGTCGAGCAATTTCCAGAATGGGCTCCATATCTGCTGGCTGACCGTACAAATGCACCGGCAAAATAGCTTTAGTGCGTTCGGTGATTGCTTGTTCGATTTGGGTAGTATCGATTGTATAGGAAACAGGGTCAATATCTACGAAAACAGGTCGGGCACCAGTATAATAAATTGCAGCAACGGTGGCAACAAAGGTGAAAGGTACGGTTATGACTTCGTCACCAGGACCAACACCAGCTGCTAGTAGTGCGAGGTGTAATGCACTCGTACCTGTATTGACAGCAATCCCGTAATCAGCCCCGCAGTAGCCGGAAAATTCCTTCTCTAAATTGGCTACCTCATCACCTAAAATAAATTGAGTGCTTTCCAGTACGTTGAGAACAGCAGAATTGATTTCTTCTTTAATACTGGTGTACTGAGCCTTTAAATCGACAAATGGAATCATGCTGCTACCCTCGCTAAATCTAGTTCAACCAATCGACCTTGTCTCTTCATAGACTGTGAAGCCGCTTCAAGAATCCTGACGACTTGCAATCCTACTTCTCCGTCTGTAATGGGACGTTCGCCTTTGCGAATGCAATCGAGGAAGTGCAATGCTTCTACTCGAATTGCTTCTGTCATATCTAAATGCGGTGCCCACATATCTCCAGCGCGATAACCAATCAGCATCTGGTATACGCTCTCAGAATTGTCTTTGATTGTAATTCCTTTGTCGTAAATCTTGACTTTTTCACTGGGTTCTAAGTCATCGTAAACAATCATTTTTTGCGTACCGCCAATTAACGTGCGGCGTACTTTCACTGGTGCTAACCAGTTTACGTGGATATGAGCAATTAAATTACCTTCAAAGAATAATGTCAAGTAGGCAATATTTTCCGGTCCTCCAGAAACATGACTCATACCCGTAGCAGAAACGGCATATGGTTGAGATGACAGTACATAGTTCATAATTGCAAGGTCGTGTACTGCCAAGTCCCAAATGACATTAACATCATGCTGAAATAGCCCTAAATTGACTCGAACAGAATCGTAATAGTAAATATCGCCTAACACTTTGTTGGCGATTAGTTCTCTCATTTTGCGTACAGCACTTGTGTACACAAAGGTGTGATCCACCATCAGCACTAAATTACGCCGTTCTGCTTCGTCGATCAGCCTCATGGCTTGATCGGAGGTGACTGTCATTGGCTTTTCAACAAGTACGTGCTTGCCTGCTTGTAAAGCTGCCAATGCTAGGTCAAAATGTGTACTGACTGGTGTTGCGATCGCAACAGCATCGATTTTGGGGTCAGAAAACATATCTCGGCAATCCGTCGTAACTTGGATAGAGGGATAGCGAGATTGTACCTTCGCCAGCAATTCTGGTTTAAAATCACTGACCATTCTCACTTGAGAACCAGGAATTTCTGCAAAATTTCTTACTAAATTTGGTCCCCAGTAGCCATAGCCAATGACACCAATCTTGATGTTGCTTTCCATGATTTATCACTCACTATTTTATAAAAAATGAGACCTTTAGAGAAAGGTCTACAAAGCGCTCGGTAACCGTAGAAACAGGTAACTGTACGCAAATAAAACTTACTAAAGCCAGAAGCTTTTCAATTGAAAAAAATCAAAAGCGTTTTGATGAACTTCTGCCCTCGATCTGCTTCAAGCCAATCGTTAATGCAACTCCAAGCATTCCCAGAAGGAAATTGTTTTCTGGAATGCGTTGGGGTTGTTTAACCGTAAATAAAGCATAATTTGCTTTCTCGTTTCCTAAAGTAAAAATGTCTTGGCTTTCCCCTCTAAAATTAGACCACCTCGTAATATAGTCATCTATTTTGTTGACTATATATAGCGATTGATTGCTAGCTATTATGCCTCTATAAGGAACTAAAACAGAGGAGCTATTGTTAACTTTTGACGGAACTGTAGGCTGGGTATTTAGCAACAATTCAATGCCATTAGCAACTTTTCTAGCTCCTTGTTGGTTGTTCCAAAAAGTAGGTGTATTAAAATCAGGATTGCTAGGGAAACCAAACAAGTTAAGAAAAGTATCAGATTTGAAGGTGATATCATAAGTAATGCCATCAGCTGTGAAGTTTTCAATTTTACTGACATTACCCGTGCCATTGTAGATAATTTGAGCGGCTTGAGCAGGAGGAACAGTAGTTGTAATGGCAAAACTACTGATGATAGACATCACGCTACAGACTAGTTTTGAATTCATGAGTTGTCGTTAAGGCCTAGTTTTTAGGGTTTCTTGGCTGTTTAACTCAAGTGACTGGCTATCATTTCCAACTTTTGGCAGCGATCGCGAACATCGCCTATTTTCTTAGCTGGTACTCCTACAACAATGGCGTAGTCAGGAACATCATCAGTAACAACAGCCCCTGCTCCAACAATTGCTTTTTCTCCAATTGTGACTCCAGGAAGAATGGTAGCATTACTTCCTATAGAAGCACCATGCTTGACCTTGGTTTTAACTACATACCAGTCATCAGCTGTTTTTAAAGTGCCATCCTCATTAGTAGCGCGGGGGTAAAGGTCGTTAGTAAACATTACCCCATGACCGATGAAAACTTCATCTTCGAGCATGACACCTTCACACAAGAAACTGTGTGATGAAATTTTACATCGACTGCCTACTTCAACATCTTTTTGAATTTCTACAAAAGCTCCTATCTTGGTGTCATTGCCGATGGTGCAACCGTAGAGGTTAACAAGGTTAGAGTGAAATATCTTAACATTTTCACCCAACTTTACATCATGATTTATTGCCATTTATTCACCTTTTCATGACTAAATGTGATGGATTTGTGCGTTGTCCAAATAGAGTCTTCCAAATAAAGGCACTCATCAGATTGCCATGGATACTCTTGCCGCTCAATACTGTGCATGCTAACTTCAAACGGGCAAATTTCTCTGAGATTCTCAAGTAAAGTTTCGCTACGGCGTTCGGAAAACCATGTTGTTAAGGTATATGAACCCATGTAGAGCCGGAACTTTGGTATTTCACACCTGAAAATAAAAGTTCCTGGCTCTCGATAAAAAGGAGCATCGGGTTCGGAAAACCAGAAAATACAAATAGGCTGTTGAAAAGCATTAACGACTTGAAAAGAGAACCACAGACTTTCATGAGGTTGAGTGACATGTAGGGCAAACTCAAAGATAATAGGTTTTCCCCAGCAGTGAATACCATCTCCTTCAGAAGTGTGTACTCGCGCCCAAGCTACATGATTGCCTGTTTTTGTTAAAGGAGCTTCGTAGTAAGCTAGTTGTTCGTCAGCAAGTTTTTGACCTGCAAGATATAATTTTACTGCTTGTTCGGTATTCCCATCGTATTGAACTTGTCCTTTAGAAAGGAGTATGCATCGCTTGGTCAGTTGGGCAATAGCCTGCATGCTATGGCTGACAAATAAGACTGTCCGCCCTTCTTTTGTTGCGACATCTCCCATTTTTCCAAGACATTTCTTTTGAAATGCTGAATCTCCCACCGCTAGGACTTCATCTACAATCAAAATTTCAGGCTCTAAATGAGCAGCAACGGAAAAAGCAAGACGCACATACATCCCAGACGAATAACGTTTTACTGGCGTGTCTAAAAACTTTTCTACTTCGGCAAAAGCAACAATTTCATCAAATTTCTTCTCGATTTCAAATTTGCTCATACCCAAAACAGAACCGTTCAGGTAGATATTCTCTCGCCCGGTGAGTTCCGGGTGAAAGCCCGTACCAACTTCCAGTAAACTTGCGACTCGTCCTTGGATAGTGATTCTTCCGTTTGTTGGTTCGGTAATTCTGCTTAAAACTTTAAGCAGTGTTGATTTTCCTGCACCGTTGCGTCCAATCACACCGATGGCTTCACCTTGTGAAATTTCAAAACCAACATCCTTCAATGCCCAAAACTCTTCACGAGTAGCATTAAGTACTTTTTTCTCAGAAGGTTTGAGAAAGCTTTTAGCGAGAGTCTTAGCTCCTGTAGCAATGACATCTCGCAGAGCTTTATAACGGTAGCGACTGGTATTTTCTTCCTGGTGGCTGATGATATATTTTTTACTTAGATTTTCTACGCTAATAATTGTGTCAGACATCTGCTTTACTCCTTAATTAAATGACGTCAGCAAACGTCCGTTCCATTTTGCGGAAGTACCAAATGCCAGTCACTAGTACTATGGCTACTAATGCCACAGATAGAATGAATCCTGGCAAATACAGTTTTGATTCTCCACCTAAAATTGCCCAACGAAATCCATCAATCACACCGACCATTGGATTTAAAGAATATAGCAATCGCCACTTTTCTGGAACAATACTGCTACTAAAACCCACAGGCGATATGTAAAGACCAAATTGGACAATAAACGGCACAATGTAACGAAAATCTCGGTATTCGACATTTAAAGCAGCCAGCCACAATCCCGCTCCTATGGCTGCTGCAAATGCGATCGCGACGAACAAAGGCAGTGTTAAAATTCGCCAATCTGGTACAAAGTTGTACCATGCCATTAAGCCAAGCAGAATTATGCCAGAAACCATGAAGTCTACAAAACTGACTATGACAGCACTAACAGGCACAATCAGACGTGGAAAATAGACTTTAGACACAAGATTGGCATTCACAATTAAGCTATTGCTGGATTCACTAAGTGCATTGGCAAAAAATTGCCAAGGTAACATAGCAGCAAACACCAGAATCGGATATGGCGCACCTTGAGAAGGTAATTTAGCTAAGCTACCAAAGACTACAGTGAACACAACCATTGTTAAAAATGGTCGGATCAGTGCCCAAGCAAGACCAATTGCAGTTTGCTTGTAGCGTACTAAAATATCGCGCCAAGCAAGAAAATAAAAAAGTTCTTGATAGCGCCATAAATCTTGCCAGTACTGGCGCTCGGTACGTCCTGCCTCAATCACTAGTTTTGGTTTAGAGGCAATCTCTTGATGCCGCATAAATTATCGTTGCCTCAATAACTTAACTCATAAACTTATAAGCATTGATGTTTCTATAGGTGAGAAAACGAGCTTGCCTGCGAGTAAACTCTCCTACGGAAGGGTTCCCTTGAGGGGAAATTACTCCAGCTGCTTGTTGCCAAAGCTCTGATGGTGCCAATGACACTTCATAAGTACGGCGATCCCGCTTGCGGACGTGATACCATTTTGTTGCCTGACATTGCTGACACCAAAAAGCTTCTAGCCACTCTCCGTCTAGAGGAACTGCTGTCTGATTGGCGACTAACAGGATTGCATTGCGTCGGCTTATGCCTCTAGCTTCTAATTGACCCGAGCGATCTGCGTATAGTTGATATTTAGAACTCATACTATCGAGATAACAACTATGGGTTGGACAGTAAATAGCTCGTCTTTTTGAACGTTTTCGATTTCGATCGCACCTTCTCTGCAATTTGACCTCCCACGGCAATAAAAATAAGGAAGGTTACGTTGGATAGACCGAGATCAAAATGACCATCAAAGCCCAGAGCCGAAATTTACTAAAGATTATTTAATTCAAAGATTTAGCTATTGTTTTAGCTTTGTTTTTATTTTTGGAATTTTCAATCTTTCCAAAATATTTTGCGGTGTTTTGTTTTGTTATTTTTGTCTGGTTTTTCTCTCACAAAAATTATAAGAACATTATAAAAGAATTTTCTAAGGATACTTACGTGTATTGTTTAATTCATGTGAATTTTTTGCGTTTATTAACAAGAAAAATGAAGAGTATGTAAATTAATACTAATAAAATTATTTATGACTTTTTCGCCCTGCTTTTAGTAGTTTATGTATGACTCTTATCTGATTTTTGAAATACAAATAAGGGATACACCTTCGTGTAAGGGGAAAGCGTATGGATAGGAGTGGTGTTGGACATCCCCTACCACAAGAGCCCTTTGGCGGACAATGCCTACCCTACAGTACTCAAAGCTTGTCATAAATTCTTGGTGATTCCAATAGTAGCATTTTAAATTTAAAATTTTAGCAAAAGTAAAATAAAACTATTTTCATATTTGTTACATAAAATTATGTAGTTTTATTTGTGAGTTAGTTTTGAAGTTCAATAATTATTACCATTGCTAAAATTTAGCAATGCTTCATTATAAATTTATAAAAAAAACAAACCAGGAAATGGCAGAATTTGTTCGCCTCATAAATACCATATAAAAATCCTATCTAATTTTTGAAATATAAAGGAGCCACCCTCATACGTGGAGAACCTACGTTGAGAGGAGTGGCGTTGGCAATAACTACAACAGGGGTCTTTTGATATGCAATGTCTCTTGCCCTACATGACTTAAACTTTTGTTGTTCTACGTCACGAAAACAATGATTGGGGTTTGCGTATAGCTCTATGCTTGGGAGTATCTCTTTAAGGAGATACCCTTTGGATACAAAATGTCAGTTTAAAGTACAACTTTCTCCAAAACCTTCAAATACTGCTGGGAAATGATTTGAGCAGTAAAATGAGATTGCATATACTTACGACCTGCCATACCCATACTCTTTGCAAGCTGGCGATCTTTACTCAACAAGCGAATAAACTGAGCTAAACCTTGACTATCTCCATTTTCAAAAACACCACCACAGTTAGCATCTGCTATCATCTGCCATAAATACGAGCGTTTAGAGCAAATCACTGCCATTGGTCGTCCAGTTGCTAACGCAGGATACACCTTGCTAGGAGCAACTAGACTTTCCATACCCGCACCTACACTAACTAAGGATAAATCACAAGCCGTTAAGGAATAGGGCAGCACTTCTTTGTCTTGATATGGTAGAAATACCATATTATCTAGTTTTAAGCGATGTGACTCTCTAAGTAAATCCTCACCTTTTGCGCCACTACCAATAAACACAAACTGAATAGGCTCATCTTTTAAAAGCTTTGCTGCTTCTAGGATCGTATTCATATCATGGCAGCGCCCCATATTTCCTGAGTAGAGAACAGTAAACTTTTCAACTAGCTTATGCTTCCAGGCAAACCAGTTTTGCTGCTTGGGTATAGGCACAATCAAGTTGGGGTTTCCCCAACTGTGAATGACAAAAACTTTGTCTGCTACTTGCGGGCAATGAGATACTATCCGCATTTTCATAGCTGGGCTTAAAACTATAATGGCTTTAGCTTTCAACCAAATCTTTTTGTTGATAGCCCGCCAAAGCTTTGCCAACCAATGATCCTTAGATATCACTCCCAAGGAAATCGCAATATCTGGGTACAGGTCGTAAAGTATACAAATATAAGGCAGTCGGAAGAAAGTTTCTGCTATGTATCCCAGAATAATCGAAAATGGAGGAGCTGTAGTTAGCAGCAAAACATTACAACGCTGGCTTGTCTTAAACAAATGGAGTATTGCTCGCAAAGTGAATAAGACTCCACTAATAGCTTTGCCACGAATTCGGCCCAACCACAACTGAGCCGATCGCGATCGCTGAATGAAAATTCGTTCAAATTGTTCAATGGCTGGTGCAGAAGCGTCCTTAAAAGCATAGCCCGGTTGACTTGTGAAAACCTCAACCTCTACACCTTGCTGTCCTAAGTTTTTAACGAGTTCCTCAATTAACTGTCCGGTAGCAGCATAGTCGGGTGGAAAGAACTGGGTAATGACAGACAACCTAATGCTCTGTTTGCTCTTAATAGAGTCTTGAGTTTTACCTTCTATATAAAAAGAGCTTGACTGTAATAATTTTTCATTGATTCGATCTCTGGGTGTCATTGAATCCGTCCTTGAAAAAGTTTGTAATAATCGAGGTGCAAAACTCTATCAATTAAGTGGAAAATACCTGGATTTTGCTACCCCTTGAAGAATTCGTTGGAGAGTGTATTTTACGACTTCCTTTCTCTCAAAACATGACTGAAAGATGTGAAGTAAGTCTCAATACGACTTGGTCAAGAATTGTCTGCACCACAAAAAACACGGTTTCTTTTAGAAACGGGGTTTTTGTTCTGGCTTATCCAAGCAGTATTGGGATGACAAGTGCTTGCTTCACAAAAATCGCTAATTTTAGAGTGGGAAGGGAGTTAGGGCTTACGCATCCTCAACGGTATTGTGGGAGTTTCATACGTTGAGCATCTCCCATAACACTTCTTAAAAAGGGTGAGTGTGTGTCAATCCTAGGAGCAAGCGGACAAAAAGAGTTTGCGTTTCACATATGAGTCTAACTAAGTATAAATTACGACTCATGCATTCACACAAATACTCACAGATTTGTTCTGCGATCGTACTGTGTCAAATATCTATAAAGGTTGTTTAAAGCTTCTGCGAAATGTGTAATATGCACTTCTTACCATTGCATAGATACACTTTCTCCGGCAATCGGTTCTCTTCATTGTTCCAGACCACAAATCAAAAGAGAGATCCGTTGGATAGACTGAGATCGAAACGACCCTCAAAGCCGAAATCCTAAACTTACAATAGACTATTTAATTTAAATGCAAAAACTTACTCTCTTGAAATACTGGTACATCAGCGGTTCTTGCCGCAGTCTCTTCGCAACAAAACCAATATTCCGCCAATATACTTAAATTTTTCCCAAAAATCTAACTCCCTTTAAGTTTTACAGCTATTTTGTCAGATACACAGAGCATATCACAGTTTAACTTTAGTTAGGTATATGGTTATGGATAAAAATAATTTATGTAAATTTACTGAAAACAATTGACAAAACTTTTTCCTACGCTAAAATTAAAATACAAGACATTAAGTGTATTTACGTAGTTTTTTTTATAAAAGACGAATGAAAATAACTAAAATTAATACTTTAAGCCTGAGAAAGGGAGTATGAGACGTTTGAGGATAGTATCACTTAAATCTACACGTTTATGTAAATTTTATCTATTAAATTTGCTTATATTTTACTTTTTTTTACATGGCTTTACTATAGGGAAAAGCTATAAGCTTTTTATCAGCCCTATGGCAGAAATTTAAATTAGAGGAGTTTATTTGCTTGATACTTTCATAACAATAAATTTTTATCTGGTAGTTCACCAAATAAAATTTGAGGAGGTAGAGTTTAGGAAAGAGGGATTTTCATCTTTAGGTTACAGCACACACTTTGCGAGGATTTATCTAGCAACCATGTATCCTAATGTGATATGATTAAATCCTTATAGTTACTCGCTTCAACGCAGTCAACAGTTCGCGAGCATCTGATAAAAGCAGAGTAATTCCTAACTCAGTTGCCGTTTCAACTAGCATTTCCTGTGTTGTGCAAATCCTGTTTGTATTTTTCTAAGCATTAATAAATCATGGAGAATCATTCTTCTCAACCTCTAAGTTCTGAGCAAAATACGAACTTAGTACCTCACCCTCAAGCTTCTCCGTGGTCTGAAGGACAAGGAGAAGATTGGAATTTACGTGAACTGTTAAGTATTGTACGACGACGAGGGCTAGTTATTGCAGCGATCGCCACGGTTGTCATGGGTGCTGTTGTCTATTCAACTTTGAAACAGAAAGCAGTTTATGAAGGCAATTTTAGGCTGTTAGTAGAACCTCTCAATCAAGAAAGTACGTTGTTAGATCTAACCTCTGGCAAACAGAACTCCAACTCAAGTCAGCCCAGCCTGGACTATGATAGCCAAATACAGGTTCTTAAAAGTCCCGGACTGATAACAGGGATTGCAAAGCTATTAGAGCCAGCTTATCCCGCCATCAACTATAATTCTCTTGTCAATTCTCTGACCATCACTCGCTTGGGTGAGACTAAGATTCTAGAAATTCGGTATCGGAGCAACGATCCTAGAGAAATTAAAATAGTGCTAGATCGGGTTGCTGAAGCTTACTTAAAATACAGCTTAGAAGAAAGGCAAACAAGCTTGCGCCAAGGGCTTCAGTTTGTGGAGACACAACTCAAGTCCATGCAGATGCGGGTCGATCAGCTGCAAAAAGAGCAGCAAATTTTTCGACAAAAGTATAAGTTAACCGATCCAGATATCCAAGCAGCGCAAATCAACGAGCGAGCTAGTACTCTAGCTCAACAACGACTAGCAGTCAATCAGCAGTTGGCAACAACTCGCGCCAAATTAACCAGTTTGGAGAAACAAAGTGGAGAGTTAGCAGCGCTCAATGAAGCAACAGTATACCAACAGCTTATAGCTCAGGTGCGTCAGTTAGACACTCAGATAGCAACTGAGTTAACTCGTTTTCAAGAGGACAGCCCACCCGTTCAAGCATTGAAAGAAAAACGCGAAAAACTGGTGCCCTTGTTAAACCAAGAAGCAAAACGTTTTTTAAACGTAGAATTGGCTAAGCTAGTCACTGAAGTAGAGACTTTAGAAGTGCAAAGCCAAGAGCTTGCAAAAGCCGAACAGAAGCTCGAACAGCAACGCAAGCAGTTACCAGTATTGGCACGAAAGTACACGGAATCGCAACGGAAATTACAAGTAGCAACAGAAAGCCTGAACCGTTTTCTCAGTACTCGCGAAGCTCTTCAGATCCAAGTCGCACAGACAGAGCTTCCTTGGCAATTAATTCAAGCACCGATTCAACCAACAAACCCCGTATCTCCCGACATTCGTCGTAGTTTGATAACGGGGTTTGTCCTTAGCTTAGTTTTAGGAATCAGTACGGCACTATTTATAGAAAAAATGGACAATACTTACCATAGTATTGATGCCCTCAAAAAGAAAGTTAAAGAACCGTTATTAGGCGCTATCCCCTTTGAAAAACAAGTTCAAAATGTTTCACCTCGTACTTCTAACCCCAAAATTTCCATCAAGATAGTACCAGATGCCTTTTCCAGGCATCTTCCCGGATTAGCTGTGACGGCTGAACAAAGCCATAACAACTACTCCGCGAATTTCTTAGAAGCTTTGCGCGTACTGTACACAAATATTCAACTACTGAGTTCGGATCGCCCTATCCGTTCCTTAGTCGTTAGCTCAGCAACGCAAGGAGACGGTAAGTCTACAGTGGCATTTCATTTAGCTCAGATAGCAACAGCAATGGGACACCGAGTACTGCTTGTAGATGCGGATATGCGCCGCCCTATGATTCACAGCCTATCCGATCTCAATAACCAATGGGGATTGAGTAACCTAATTTCAGCAAATTTACCAATTGCAGAAGTAATTCGACAACCGTCATTTATCAACCAATTATCTGTAGTCACTGCTGGACCTATACCACCTGACCCAACCAAATTGCTTTCCTCTGAAAAAATGAAACGATTGATAGCAAGTTTTCATAATAGCTTTGATTTGGTGATTTATGACGTTCCTCCTTTAATCGGGTTAGCAGATGCTAGCTTACTAGCACCTCACACAGATGGCATTTTACTGGTAGCGAGAATACATCGCACAAACTGTTTGGTATTGAAACAAGCCTTGGATAACGCCAAACGATCTCGCATGACTGTCTTAGGTCTTGTTGCTAACGGTCAAACAACTAGTTTTAACATTTATTAACTTGAGAAGAGCGAATAGAGACTCAAAGTAGTTACAGCTTGACTTTTGAAAGACCAAGTATTTTCTTGAGGGAAATGGAGTATCAGGCAATACCCAAAACCTTTCGCAGCACAGCTTGGTCTTCTAACTTGGCTTTAAGACGACCGTTTTCCAAATCGCGAATCCAACTTTGGCTTTTACCAGCCAATTTTGCCAATTCTCTTTGGGAAAGATTTAAATTTTGTCTTGCTTGTAGAATTTGATCGCCAAGCAAGAACCCTGCCGTGCTTTTTGACTTTTTTTTGTTCTTAGTAGCAGTTCGTTGTTTTTTGTCTGGTTCAATGGTTTGATGTTCCCACTCTTGTGGTAACTCAAAAGATAATATGCGAGCATTCATGAGCATATTCCACTTACCACGAGGACTTGCATCTGTTATACGGGTATTACCACCTGCATCATTAATCCAAAACTCTAACGCTTCATCTGGATCTTCGGGTATCTCAACTAATTTCGCCCATAAGGGCTGAATTTCAGGTGGATAGGTCACAGGGTCAAATGTCGGTTTCATGCCATAATAGTTAAGGACTTCTAAATCATTTTCAAAAGTCCGCAGCAGCCGTTTGCGTTCTTCCCTCTGTCTGCAAGCAACAGAGATTTTTGCTTCTCCGTAAGCTACCCGCAGTAGGGTAGGGACTGTGATCCGTTGTTCCTTCCCCATTTTGGTTTTAAACAACAGCCATAACATCAGTCGCGCTGTACCTTCATGTTGTTGCCAAATACTCATGACTGTGGTTAACAGGGATTTGGGCAAGCTGCCATATTGATAAAATGCAGTTCTTTCCTTACAACCTTGTTTATTTAAGAAATATTGAGACCAGACACCTGCTCTGACTTTAAAAGTTAACCCAGTTAAATATTTACACCCAATATTATCTTCTTGAAAGTGATGTTGAATGTCTATCAAGTGCCACAGTCGGCTGTCTTCTACAGAAAACCCCTTAATATAACCTTGTTGGGGCCAATTAATGGAAACAATCAGCGAACAAGCTTGTTGTACCAAATTCTTCATCAATGCCAGCTTAGCGCTTTTACTCAAGTCTTTGCGCTTTTCCATACCCAAGTATTTCTCAATTTGGCGGTCATCGATAGCAAATTCTTGTTCCCAAGGCTTATCTAAAGCTGTTACATGAGCAGCAAAAATCAAGTTGATGCAAGCCGCTCTAATATCAAAATTCTCTATTGTTTCTAATTCAGTCAGAAGTTCACCCTTGTTACGGAGTTCGGAGACATGAAAAGAGATTTCTCCCTTTCCTTGATTAACTTGTCTGAAATAACACACTTTTTGAGATTCATCAATTGCCCAAGGTAGCGAAGTTCTTTGAGAAAGAACATTACAAGCTTCCCATATGACTAGTGATGATGCAAATGGATTGGTCTTACCGTTGGCAAATAAATCAGGACTAGTTACTTCTCTAAAGTCAATTTTGCATCGCCCTCTTTTTGCCTGTAAAGGAATGGGCGACTGTGTTGGGCAAACAATTACACATTGAGGTTCGGGGTAATAGCCCTCGCAATTGTTACAAAGGCTAGGATCGATCCAGTATTCATCGTTCTCTAGTTTGATAGCACCAGTAGGACATTGGGGACGGCAATTGTCACATCCAACGCAACTGTTGTTAGGAATTGTATAAGACATATGGCTTCTTCCCACTCTAATCGTTGAGATGTTTGGCTCAAGTCTCCCCTAGATGTGTCCTTTACTCTCTCCACTCTTCACCGCGTTATTTTTGGTAAAAATGGATTTTTTTACCGTACTCATTACCCACATCTTTAATTGGGACTATACATCCAATTGGAAGCTATTTAAGGTTTTTAACCAGAGCCTATTTTTTTAGTTTCCTACTTTATAATATTTCATAAATTTTTCTAAAAATGTGTTCTTAACGAGCTAAAGAAGTTTTAAAAAACTACGCTTAAGAAGTAATTGAATAACACTTTTCCATGTTCGCATCATATAGTTAATAATTGTTAATCTAGAACAATTCGGATAATTAAAATATATCTTTTCATGCAATTATTAATAATATTAATATTTATATTTTTAAATTTTATGTTAAAAAAACAACATTTTTATTTT
>NZ_JHEG04000001.1:6986404-7030467 GCF_000760695.4 Tolypothrix bouteillei VB521301
ACATTCGTATGAGAAACTGCGAAGGATATTATACCAAATCCATTTTTATAACTCCAATAAGCCCTAGTGATTAGAAATCACGGCTATACAAACGAAGCCCCTCCGGGTTCGCCAGTTCCCTACGGCGGGAAACCCGCCTGCAGGACTGGACTCACCGCCTGCGCGGACTAAATTATAAAGGGGGGTATAAGACGCAAATTTAGTATTAATAATTTCAAACTGAGAATGTTAAGGAAACATGAGTTTGATGAAGTCAAAACAAACCTCACGCCAAACCCCTCTCCTCCTCGTAGCGAAGGAAAGGGGTTTCATCTTCAGACCAAGCAAAAATAGTTGGCTAAAACTGGTAGCATCAGCTACGAAACAACAAATTGAGCAGTTCCTCTAAGATCGATCGCTTTATAGGTTTTCTCTGCACCAGCGCCAGGACCTGCAATGGTAGTACGAGTCGTGGTTGTGATACTCGGGACTCGAATGCGAATAGTTTCAGATACAGTATTCAGCTTAACCAATGGCAGGATTAAGGTAAACGTAACTGTACGTAAATCGGGAACTGCTTCTAAAGTGACTGTAATTAACTGACCGAGCTCTGTCTCGCGAACGCGAATTGCCTCTCCCATGAAGGTACGATTGATATTGTTGTCACGATAGTTTAGTTGCGGACCTCCTAGAATACTTGTGTCCGAGTAAGTTACCTCAACAAAAGCCCCACTCAGTTTAAAAATATTGGCTCTACTAGAATTTGCAGACTTGGTGAAATTTTCAATTGTGAGAAACAGTTCCTCATCAGCCATTTGGCTGCTGTAATCTATATTAATTTGAGTTGGGTAGCCAAAAGTAGGGTCATATTCTACCTTAAGGCTATCTGCATTACGTGTAATTGCATCTTCGATCGCATCAAAGAGTTTGGGAATTGTATCGTACTTATCAAACAACTGGCGATTAACCGATCCATCGGCATTTACGGAAGTCACGGAAGTGGTGGTACCATTACCAACCTCTACAATCACGGGTCCTCTAGCATCACTTGTACAAAAACAATTCTTGGTAAGCGTGTAGCGGTAGTTGAGAACTTCTTGTGTGTTCCATAATTTTTGATTTCTCGCGAGTTCTTCAGAGTTGTTGGCATTTTGTTGCTTGGGATTTTCTACTGTTTGTACAAGTTGTGCTTCTGTCGGTGGAAGAGCCATAACGAGTACATTCCATCCCAAAAGTAGCGCAAAGCACGTACTAATGATTATTAATAAGCGCACACTTTTTCTAAGTCGTCCTTTTTTATACATAAAATTTGCTGAGATTTAATCGTTGTCAATCATGACTTATCGCGGATAGCTCGAAAGTATACGCAAAATCTTTAAAAAATTTATAAATTTATATTTATTCATAGTTTTTATTTATGAATGCCATCGTTTACACCCAACTTGAATGTGAATTTTATACTACAATATAAATTCCATACTCAAAGGTCTAAAAAACCCGGTTTCTCTAAGTAGTTGTAGAGAAACCGGGTTTTGGGTTCTTGGTATTACTGATGCTCTAGATATTTATACGCGATCGCACTAGACCAATGCATTGAGAATTAACGGTAGTTGCGATCGCGTTGGTCGCCGTAATACTCTTGGTCAGCGGGGTCGCCGTAAGGGTCTTGGCTTGCTGGAATCACATTGCCATACTGCCCGTCAACATCAGCGGGATCGCCGTAAGGGTCTTGGCTTGCTGGAATTACATTCCCATACTGCCCGTAAACGTCGGCTGGATCGCCATAAGGGTCTTGACTTGCTGGGATAGCATTGCCATACTGCCCGTAAACGTCGGCTGGATCGCCATAAGGGTCTTGGCTTGCTGGGATAGCATTGCCATATTGACCGTAGGGGTCACCGTAAGGGTCTTGATTTACAGGGCTGTTTCCATAATATTCTTGGTCAGCTGGATCGCCGTATGGGTCTTCACTAGCGGGACGTACCTGACGGTTATCTTCATCCGATCCAACAAACAAATCTTTTGCTTTTCTAAAAAAGTCGTCTACCATGATGACCTATCTCCTTTTTATTTCTTTAGTTAATTGCGCTTTGCTCTTGTTGTCTTGTGGTACTAATTGCCTTTACTGTGGTGAGGGCTTTAAGGCAAGCCAAAGACACTCACCCCACAAGATTCAAAATCTACTTGTTGAAAATCTCTTAATAAACTTCCTGCGGAGCTATGTCAGTTAAAGTGCGACCTGTACTGCGTCCGTTGTAACCTTGAAAATCCCGATACCGTTCTGCTTCAGACGCCGGAACTCGAATTCCTTCAGAGGGAGGTGTTACCCAATGAGCGCGACCTTGAGCATCACGGTAGTAAACACGCCCGTTCTTAGATATGTAGTACTTGCTTTGAGGTCCTGTTCCCTGTGCATTCTTGCGCTGGTTGTAGAGGTAGTAAAGAGCAGCTGCACCCGCAAGAATAGCTACTTTCTGACCCGTTGATAATCCCCTTCTCGCTTGTTGTGGTGGGTTGGCTTGATTGGGATAATTCACATTTCTCCCGTTGACGGTATCATCAACAGGTGGAGCACTACTTTGAGGGTTTCCACCACCACAGCCACTAAGAACTGGAACTGTTAGTAATGCCGAAAGAAAAACAGCAACTGGAAAAGACGTAATTTTGCGCCCCGAGAAATTTATGTTCATAGTGTTTTTTCAATTGTCCTGCATTTGCTAAATGCCCTGCTGTTGCAACAACAGTGTTGAATTCCTGCTGCTTCCAATGGCATAGTAAAAGAACAATTGCCGCTCCATCTACAACAGCACAGGTAAACAGTATGCTTGCAATCATGATGTAATTTCTTTAGGAATTCATCTTGCCTTTGAAGGACACTGCATTCAGCCACAGGAAATATAGATAAGTCTACGTAAGTAACTTCAGGTCATAGGGAAGAAATTACTTGAGATTTTTCAGTATTTTCCCAACAGTGAAAAGCTTTGAGTCAAAACTATACTGGTTCTGCCGAAGATAATCATTGATTTAAAGTCAAAAAGCTTACATCTTATGAAAACTCAAGCAACTACTCGTCTGCTCCTTGCATTGTGGGATTTAGGTGGAGCAAAGCAAGAAGTGAAGAAAGGCGAACTCACCAAGCGGATTGTATCAAAAACCCGGAAAGTAGCAGATTATCAGGGTATTTTCAACGAATTGCAACAACAGGGTGCGATCGCTATCTCGAAAACAGGCTTCACTATACTCTCTCCCAAAGGTTTAGAAGTTTTGGGTGAAGGGCTCAAAAGCCCGCATTTTAAATTTGAAGGAACTATTGTCGGAACTTGGACCGCGAATGCACTCCTGAAATGGATCGGTCAGACAAACAGTATGGTTAGTTCTCTGGCTTCATCAACTAATGGGGTGAAAAGTGCAGCTTCTAATGTTGGCAAAGCAATCGCTTCTTACGACGAGTTTAAGCCAGTAGCTCTCAACTTGTTTAATGAACTAAACATTACCCATAGTTATGGTGGTCTTATTCCGATCTGGCATCTACGTGACATTTTAGGAAAGCAAGTGAACCGCGAAAACTTCAATAACTGGATGATGACAATGCAGGAAGAGCAGCTGTTTTATCTTCAAAGTGGCGAAGCTCGTGGAGCAACTGAGGAGCAGAAGCGGAATTCAATTGAGAGTGAAATTCGAGGGCTTTTATTTTTTGCTAGCAAACCATCTTGAAATTAAGGTAAACGAAAAAAGTAATGTCGAGTACAGATGCATTTGCATTGTTTGCACAAGCGCGTAAACAATGCCCAAATCCTTTTAAACTAGAAACAGTCGTAGCTGACAAAGAGGTTTGGGGTGAGGTTCTGACTAATCTACCCAGCTTAAATCAACATATTGATGCAAAAATATATGATGCCATATATGAAGTTCAGCAAAAGTATTCTAACAAAATTGGAATTTCTATTAAGGGTGATAGAGGAACAGGGAAAAGTCATGTAATCCATCGCATATGGAAGCATATTGAACAAAAAGGTGAATGCGTATTTGCCTATATAGGTCCCTTTTCTAATCCCAAGCGCATTAACTCTCATGTACGTTTTTATCTAGCAAGTAGCTTCAGTAATCAGGATATAAATGGAGTAACCCAGTGGCAGAAGCTTGCTGCTGCTGCAATCAGTACTTTAAAAGATACAGAATTTGAGGAACGATACCATCCATATATTGAAAGATGCAATACTCCTAACGACTTAAAAAAGTACATTGAGGAAAATTTACAAAAAGATAAATTACTAGAATTTTTTGATGAGTTAACTGAAGCAATATTAGAGAAAAAACCTAACATTGATTTCCATTTTTTGAGAGCGATACTATTTTTAGTATTAAAAAACAAAAAAGATGCTCAAATTGCCTTAGCTTGGATTAAAGGTGAAGATAACCCAGAAATTAAGAAAGTATGTTTACCCGAATTTCCATCTGAAGAAAAAGAGGAAAAATCTATCTGGATGATTCAGCAAATATGCCGAATCTCTGAAATTGCATCATTTCCCGTAGTGATTTGCTTCGATCAATTAGATTGTGCTGGAACTGATAGTGATTGTGGAGATAGTCCAGCAGAAACTGTTGCTAAGTGTATCGATCAAATTTACTTTTTATGTAGTAATGTAATTCTCATTTGCTGTGTTATCAGCGATACATGGCGTGAAATTGAGCAGATGGGAAGTGGTATTCCAGACCGAGTGGGTCAATGGTTAGTTACTGCTAAGCCACCTGCTGCTGAACAAATCGTAGAACTGGTCAAACTAAGACTGGATTGGTTTTACAAGAAAAATAATCTTAATGCTCACGACTATCCCGATTTACACCCTTTTCAAGAAGACCAAATTAAAAAGATAGCGAATGAAGCTGCTGGTGTGCGTTCCTTAATGAAATGGTGTGCCGAGCAATTTGAACAAATAGAGGGGAGACGACCACCAAATCCAATAAATAGGAAAAAAACAGAATTTTTGGATACCTACAATGATTTACTGAACCGAATTTATATTCCTATAAAAGATGATGACAAATTAGCAACAATTATTGCCTGTGCTATGAGAATGATTCCTAATGGAGGTACGGAAAATGTCGTCGTTACTGAAGTTCTAATAAATAATAATTCATTACACGAGCTGCATTTAACAGTTTGTGGCTACGATTGTCTTCATCAACGTAATGTCAAGATAGGAGTGAGAGTTTGTGAAACTACTACTGGTAACACATTTAACGCGGTTATTAGAAGACTACTAGATTATAGTAAACATGGAATAACTCGTGGCTGTTTGGTGCGTTCTACCGACATTCCTCGTAATTGGAAAGTTGGAAACCAATTAAAAGATCAACTTGTTAATCAGCAAGGCGGTGAAGTAGTTGTTTTAAAAAGGAATGAGATTAAGCCTCTTGTAGCAATACAAACAATTTATGAACAAGCTGAAAACTACTGCTTTGATAAAAATGAAGTTATTAACATTGTGAAAGAGTTAAGGCTAGTTGCTGATAATCCACTAATTTGTCAAATTCTAAGTGCGCCAGTGTAAGATGAGTAGCCCGATTATTAATGGAATTCAACTGCCAGCTTTTGATGTAGAAATGCTGAGCTTGGGTAAATTAATTGTAGTACCTTTTGTCCAATTTCAAAAGGAAGGCAGAGCATTTTGGCTATATCCTAGTCAAAATCTTCCTTTGAATCTAAGCTTGGAGGAATACTATCAGCCTGAGTATCTAAATAGGGCTAAAAGTGTATTTGCTAAATATAAAACGCATCCATTTCATATTCAAGCTTGGGCGCGTTGTGAACAGCACTGGCGGATCAATTCTGAACAAAAGCATTTTTTATCTAAAATTGCACGAGCAACAGTTTGGAACTTGAATGCTTTGGAACTTATGTTTGACCAATACCAGGTTATAAAAATGTTGATATTACGAGTTTATCGCTTATCAACTCCTTGTATTATTAACTCTCCAACAGATCCTGGTGCTTTCTTCTGGCCTAAACCTGAAGACTCAATAACTACTGTATGTGAAAGTAATACTCCAGTACTTTACAAGACAAGTTTTAATAAGCGTAAAGCTTTATTGGTAGTAGGGAAAGATTATGAATATACAAGTCTTGAAATTTTCCAGTTTCAATGTGAGGAGATTTTAGACAAAAATCCAGAGGTTCAACAGCTAAATTATGATATTAAGCAAATATTGGGTTGGACGAGTGAACCGCCTAGTCGAATATTAAATACGAACTTGAATTGGATAAACGATATTGCAGCACTGGGCGATCGCAGCAAAGAGCACGATGAAGGCAGAAGTAATTATCAAGCAGGAACAGACTTTGAAAACATAGTCCGTAAAAGCCTGGAATTCTTGGGATTTACAGTTGATTATTTTCACAAAGGTGGCGCTGGGGGTGTAGATGTTTTTTGTTCAAAACCCTATCCTCTTGTTGGAGAGTGTAAAGCAGGTAAAAAAATCCCCAATCCTACGGCAGTACAATTACTCAATTTAGGAACCCTACGTTTAAAAAGTCCAGAACTATTTAAGCAATCAGCTAAATTAATCATCGGTCCTGGAGAACCCACGACTCAATTAAAAGATGCAGCAATAATACATGGTATGGCAATTATTAATCCAAAAACTTTAGAGCAATTAGTAAAGTTGCACAGTAATTATCCCGGTTCAGTAGATTTATTTAAGCTTAAAGAACATCTGAAACCGGGCTCTGCTGATGATGAAATTGAAAAATATATTCAACTAGTATATAAAACAATTAAATTGCGCTCTCATCTCGTACAACTTGTCAAAAAACACCAAGAAAACACGGGCGATAACAATGTTGAGGTTGCAACTCTGTTTGGAGCTTATGGTTACTCCAATCCACCTCAAAGCATAACTCGTGAAGAAATGCACGAAATTTTACTGGAGCTTTCCTCACCACTAACAGGGTATTTAGGGCGAATAAAAGGCAGTGATTGGAAAAGCGATCGCTTTTACTTCCTGCGAGACTTACCAATAGTTTATAGCGTTTCCTAGTCTGCTGAGATACTAATTTAGGGATTTCCAAGAAATAAATTCTCTCGGAATGTGGGATATTAATGTATGCACGGCAAGAGTAATCGCGAGGTAGAAAGATGGCATACAGTGATTTTAATCTTGCTAAGGTCAAAGAAAGCTTTGACTTAACATTCGATGAAACTGGTAATTTATTTGCCGATATAAAACCAGTTCCTCCATCAGAAATGCTAAGAACTCTCTTGAGCGATTACATACCTTTGGCAACTTCAATTGCCACTGAAAAAGCTCGCTCGGAGTTTTTGATAGCACCAATTCTAGCGGAGGTAAGAAAGTTATTAAAAAATCAAATATCACTATTTTCTGGGAATGAATTTAATGTTGATGCAAGCAAAGGATTACAAGGCTTTTGCGATTATATTATCAGTGGTTCGCAAGAGCAATTATTTATTTCTACTCCTGTAATGTTTATTTTTGAGGCGAAAAAAGAAGATATTAATGGTGGTCTCGGTCAATGCGTGGCGGCGATGATTGCAGCCCAATTATTCAATCAAGGTCAAGGAAAGGAGATTGAACGTATTTATGGGTCTGTTACTACCGGAACTAATTGGAGATTTTTATTTATAGAAAGAAAGACGGTTTATATAGACTTGGTGGAATACTATATTAAAGAAGTTGATAAAATATTGGGAATTTTATTACAACCTTTACAGACTATTTTAACGCAAAAAAAAATGTAGTTCATTGACTTGAAAATGGCTGTCAATGGATTTCTTAATCTATGACTCATCTTTGGTGTTCCTCTTGATATGCCTTGTGCGATCGCCCAAGTTGGTGAAATTAAAGCGTTTCATCCTCCACCAACTAGTGAAAGCACCGTCTTGCAATTCTTCTTGCTGTCGAACATTGTCTTCTAACAGTTTAAAAGCAGCACTAATCCCCTCAGAAACCTTGGTATATTTACCTTTTTAAATTTGAGTTTTTATAAATTTCTCCCGTTCGGAAGTTAGAGAAATATTCATTGGTTAGTCCCTTTGTTTTTTTTGCATTTTACTATACTGATACAGTAACTACCGATTAAGCCGTTTGAAATGTTCCTCACCCCATTTGCAGAGTGCGCTTAAAACAGGTTCGAGACTTCTACCGTAATCAGTAAACGAATACTCAACTTTAGGAGGCACATCCGAATAAATGTTCCGATTCACAATCGCATCTTTTTCCAGTTCGCGAAGTTGTTGTATTAGCATTTTCTCTGTGATTTCAGGTATTAATCGCTTGAGTTCACTGAAGCGTCTTGCTCGATCTTTCAAGTGCCACAAAATCAAAATCTTCCACTTACCGCCCAAAACTTTGAGCGTGGTTTGCACAAACACGGTACCTTCCGTCTGTTCTGACATCTGTGCCTCCTTAAGGACTCATAGGTACTTACAAAAAAGTAAGTACTTCCAAAAAAAACAGTATACGTTTATCTTGGAATTTGTTTAACCACCATCTGCTATTGGACAGCAAATTCTATGTCATCTTTGCAAGGAAAAGTCGCTATTGTCACCGGTTCATCACGCGGGATTGGAAGAGCAATTGCTGAACGTTTAGGACGAGATGGAGCAAAAGTAGTCGTCACCTACGCCGGATATCAGAATAAGGCGGAGGAAGTTGTCTCAGCGATTGAAGCAAGTGGTTCAGAGGCAATTGCTGTACAACTCAACGTCAGAGAAATTGAAGACGTTCGCAGCCTCTTTCGGAAAACACTAGATCGTTTCGGTAAGTTAGACATACTGGTAAACAATGCTGCCGGAAAAAATATTTTCCAACCCACTGCTGAGATGACTGAAGAAGAATATAATAGTATGTTCGATATCACCAGAGGCGTTTACTTTGCTCTGCAAGAAGCAGCAAAGCATATGGCAGATGGAGGTCGGATTATCAGTATTTCTACTAGTGGCACAGCGATGGCTATTCCAACAGGAGGTGCCTATGCAGGTAGTAAAGCAGCGATCGAGCAATTTAGTGCAGGATTAGCAAAAGAACTGGGTGTACGTGGAATTACGGTAAATACTGTATCTCCGGGAGTCACAGGCACCGACGGTTTGGTCTTGGAGCAAGCACAGGTCGAGCAGTTGATTGCACAAACACCTCTTGGGCGGCTTGGACAGCCTGCTGATATTGCTGATGTAGTAGCTATGCTAATTTCAGAGGATGCACGCTGGATAACGGGACAGCATATTCGAGCTAACGGCGGTATTGTGTGAAAGATAAAGTCTTTAAAAGCTATGCAAACCTACCAAGAACAGCGATATGACTCGCCTGAAGAATATTTACAACGAGAAGAAATTGCCGAGTAAAAGAGTGAGTATATTGACGGTCTAATCATTCCTATAGCGGGTCGCTTTGTGAATATAACGAAGAAGATGAGAGTATAAATTTTACCTCAATTCCGTTTCAGATTTCCTTAGCAGATGTCTACAACGAGGCGGAATTTCAAGCTTTGTAGAAACATAAATTTTGCCTCTGTATCTACTGTGGTTCATTCCTGCGATCGCAGAGTTAAAAAAATTCTCTTGCTACAAGCTAACAAGTAGATGCATTCCCTTCTTTATCCCAACGTCAGTATTTCTGCTTGATAATTAGCAGTTAAGGGTAGAATCTTGAGCCACTCTGAACCCAACAAAACTTCCGTCAGTTCTTCACCTGCACAAACAGGAACTTCATATGCTTGTCCATCTAAAAGTACTTTGCCTGCGTAAATATCAAACCTTGATTCTCCCTGTGCGGTTTGCATTTTTTCTTTACGTATAAAATCCCAATCAAAGCTCTCCAGATCTTGTTTGTTCATTGCTAGAAAGCCTGTGAAACCAGTATCTAACATAGCATCCACAGGCAAGTTCAAACAATCTGTATTCAGCAATTCAATTTCAAAAAATAGCTGTCCTTGTTCGCCAAACATACCTTGAATCATATTCTGCCTGTAGCTCCAGTTTCATTGAGGCGGAACATAAAATGGATAGAGTTTGGATGCTTCTGACAAGCTTTCTTGGTAGCAGTTTCTTTGTCTTCATCAATGAAATAATCACCGCTATCTGGCTCAACAGCTATGTACCAGCCAGAATATTGCTCAATAAGCTCGGAACGGACTCGCTCAAAAATTGACCAACACCGTTGATAAAATATTTCATCTTCTGCTTTACGTTTAGTAACTTCTTCTAATGGTATGGTAATTTCAGGAAATATTCGTCCCCGACGACGTACAGGTTGTTGTGATGTTGTTTCACTCATATATGGTAAATTCATTAAACAATAGTATTTTAATACTACTTGAAAAGCTGTACAAATCTACTAAAAATCAAACTATAAGGTTCAGTTAACAATATCTAAATCCTTGAAGATCCCCCCAACCCCCCTTAAAAAGGGGGGCTAAGATACTTAAAAGTCCGCCAATTCATCGGGGGATTTAGAGGGATCTAGAAAATTAGGAGGCTGAACAGATAGGCGTGAAAACACGCCCCAGGGAGAGGGAGCATCCCAATTTGGAAACAATACGCTTTGCGATGTTCGTAATCACGTCTATACAAACGCTCGTCCCTTCGGGTTCGCCCTCCCTTGTTCGCCAGTCGCCAGGGAAACCCGCCTATGGCACGAAAGTGCCACGCTGCGCTATCAGAGCTGGACTCACCACCTACGTGGACTTTTTATTAAGTCCGCGCAGGCGGACTTAGTTTGTATAGCCGAGGCAGCGCGTTGCGGAGAGAAGTTGCGGCTTGGGGGTTTCCCCCAATAGCAAACTTCGGAGGGTTCCCCCCGTTGAAGCGCCTGCCGTCCAGAATTCTATTCTGAGGGCATTTTGTCAAAACGGGATGCTCCCCCAGGGGGATCGAGTCTTATCTGAACCGTATTGAACTATAAGGATGGTTTTTGTCCTCACC
Source organism: Tolypothrix bouteillei VB521301 (assembly GCF_000760695.4). Taxonomy (GTDB): domain Bacteria; phylum Cyanobacteriota; class Cyanobacteriia; order Cyanobacteriales; family Nostocaceae; genus Scytonema; species Scytonema bouteillei_A. Next base: position 6,997,321 of record NZ_JHEG04000001.1, read on the forward strand.
CGCTTTACAAGCGCAAACAGCCCTCTCTCCCTGTGAGGAAAAAGGATTGGGGGTGAGATTTTCTTACGCCAAACTACTTGCTTGTTCTCTCTTTTCCAAGTTTCTCAACGCTGCTTTTGCTGCTTCTAAATCGTAAGAAAAAGGTCGCTTTTGTGGAATATAATCTCGTTCAATAGGTGGTTTGTGACGCAATAACGCATTCACCAAAACAACGGGTTCCGAACTCAAATTTATGGCTCCATGTAGAACACCTGGTGGAATAACGACCATGACAGGATGGTCTTCACTTAAAGGAATATACTGATACTGCTTGTCAAGCATAGTTACAATGACAAACTTACCTTTAACAACTAATAGTTGGTCGGTATGTGTTTTATGAACAAATAAATCATCTATTGTATTGGGTGGAATCTGTACCAGCATAGTTTCATCACTGGCTTGTGCTGTAAAAAAGTGCAACATTCCGCCTTTGCTGGATTCTAACTTGCGGATTTCTATCCCCCGGTATTTACTCATTTGAATATCCTAAAAAAGCATTTAAGATTAAAGGTTTACGTTCAATCTTAAATGCTCTACATTAAAAAAATGTTACTTTTACAACAAAAAAGGCACAAGATGTGATATGTGAAGCTTCCAATATCGGTATGACTATCTCCCCGACTTCTTGAAGAAGTCGGGAATGTAGACCAACTCAGGCGAGAGAAACTTTTAAACTGCTGGGTTGTCCGAGGTTACCTTCTAGCACTACACCACGCTGATTTGTATGTAAATGTCGCAAAATCTTGTAAATGGCTTCCACTTGGTCGGATGCACCTGCTTTAGCAGCTATTTCTTCTACAGAAAGGGCTGCTGTTTCATTTTGCAGGACTTCCACAACTCGTTTTTGCAATTCAAGAATTGTAGCGGCTGCTTTTTTCCCGGCTTCTACCCCTGGTTGATGGTAGGCGTTGATGCCAACTAAGCTGGCATAATAACCAATAGCGCGATCGTATAAGGCGATCAATGCACCCACTGTACGGGAGTTGACTTGGGGAATGGTGACTGTAATTGAATCTCTCTGGTTTTCATACAGCGCTTGGCGGGTTCCTTGGAGAAAACCGGATAAGTAATCGCCTGCTGTGATTCCGGGTTCTAATTCTGGAGATGAACCTTTGCGGTCTTCCAAAACTTCAATAAAAGTCACAAAAAAGTTTGGTACACCGTCACGCAACTGCTGAACGTAAGCGTGTTGGTCGGTGGAACCTTTGTTACCGTAAACGGCTATTCCTTGGTGGACGACATTTCCTTCCAAGTCCTTTTCCTTACCCAAGGATTCCATCACTAGCTGTTGCAAGTAGCGACTGAATAAAAGCAAGCTGTCCTTATAAGGTAGGACAACCATGTCTTTTTCTCCGCGTCCATTGCCTACAGCGTACCAAGACAACGCTAACAATGCAGCTGGGTTCTTTTTCAAATCGGGTACTCGGGTGGCATCATCCATCTCTTTTGCCCCCTCTAGCATTGCTTGAATATCAATTCCTTGCAATGCTGCTGGTACAAGCCCTACCGCTGACATCTCGGAAGTTCTTCCTCCTACCCAGTCAAACATGGGGAATCTAGCCAGCCAGTTTTCAGATTTTGCTTGTTCGTCTAGCTTACTCCCTGGCATGGTGATGGCGATCGCATACTGGGTAAAGTCCAAATTTTGTCCGGCGTAAGCTTTCTTGACTTCGAGCATGCCATTGCGGGGTTCTGGAGTTCCCCCAGACTTAGAAATTACTAGTACTAAAGTACTAGCCAAGCGATTTCTCACTTGAGTTAAGATGCGGTCAATTCCTGCTGGATCGGTATTATCGATAAAGTGAATTGCCAGTGGTGGGAAGTCTGGGGCCAAGGCTTCAGCAACGAATTCAGGACCCAAGGCAGAACCACCTATACCAATGGAGATAATATCGGTGAAGCGGGGAGCTTTTGGGGGATGAATTCCACCTGTATGAATTTTATCAGCAAAATCCTTGATTTGCTCAATTGTATCGACAATTTCTTGGGTTAGCTCTGGATAAGGCGCTAAATCCGGATTTCTCAGCCAATAATGCCCAACCATCCGGTTTTCATCTGGATTGGCGATCGCACCCTTCTCAAGTTCCGCCATATCCGCAAAAGCTTTTTCAAACTTCGGCTGTAACTTCTCGACAAAGGCATCGTCAAAGCGCATCCGGCTAACATCTAAGTACAAGCCCAATCCTTCATGGAAATACAACCATTGCTGGTATCGCTGCCAAAGTGCCGTAGCGTCCATAGGGAGATCTCAAGTAAAGTGATTTTCAAAAACAAGTTTAAGCCAAGGTGCTCTCGTTCCTCGGTCTCTCTTATACAGTTTTAAGTGTTTGCCCAACTCTATAGCTTAAACATCTGGCATGGGTATGACCCTAAGGAACTTGACAATTTCCCCTTTAACCTCTAATCCTATCAAATAATCATCTACAGTAAAACGGTAAAAAATCCCCTCGCTGTCAATCTGGCGCATCTCTGGCAAACAGTGCAGCAGCCCTTTATTAGCAAATTCAATAAAAACAAAATCATAAACCCGCTGGTATGCTGCAGGTTCTAAACTCTTAAGATCTTTTAAAAAAGACCTTGCATAGCGGACTTCTATTCTCACAAATCATTACCCACTCATTACCGTCATTTATGAAAAAATCAACAGTCGCAACGCTTCTTCATGGGTTAGAGTATCCCAAGGCTGCTGAGATCGCTTAACTTCTTGTATGGCTTTTAGCATATAAAAGTCACAATGCCTTGCGTGTACCAAACTCCAAAAACTCTCCAAATCCTCATCCGCCAACTGCTCAATTAAATGATGTATCCTAATTCGCAACAAATTCATATGTTTTACCCCAACCACAGTCCATTATAGTGTTCCCATAACAATGGCAATGCTTAACACATTTGGTTAATGGTCAATGGTTAGTGGTTAATGGTTAGCCAGTAATAATGGTTACTTTGTTACGAGCAACAACCAGCCAGCGACAAAGTGAGTAACTTCCAACCACTTACGATGATAGGGAAGACACCTGTCCTACACCACCAACCACCAACAACTAACAACGAACACCTAAGTTCCTATGGCAGAATACCTAGTTTTTCTCACAATTTCTTCGTCAATTTTTGCTTTGTTCAGTTTGGGGCTGAACTTACAGTGGGGTTTTACAGGCTTAATTAATTTTGGTCATGTCGCCTTTATGACATTAGGCGCTTACACCACTATACTGTTAACCCTTAAGGGTATCCCCATTATCCTCTCAGCGATAATTGGATCTGTTATTGCTGCGATGTTGGGACTCATCATCGGTTTTTCGACTTTGCGCTTGCGGGAAGATTATTTAGCAATTGTCACTATCGGTGTTGGCGAGCTGATTCGATTGGTAGTCAATAACCAGGATTTACCTGTGGGCGACCAATGGAGATCTGGTGCTTTTGGTGTACAAAGTTATCCCATCCCGCTAGCAACTTTTGCACCCAATTTATTGATCAGACTTTTGATGATTGCACTGTTAACCCTGCTTGCTGCTATCTCTTTATGGCAGTTATGGCGATGGATTCGCGCTTCTCAGGTCACACACGCCGATTCCAATAGAGTAACAGTTAAAAAACAAGAATTTATCTCTCGTCTCATCGTAGGAATTTTCTTGGTACTGTTAATAGCAGTCATTTATATTTCTGGTGTTATTAAATTGTATGATTACGATCCAAAAGCAGGTTTAATGCTGCTATCACTTATAGTTTTAGCTTTTGTATTCTGGCGGTTGGAAATTTTGGTGCGGTCTCCTTGGGGTCGCATTCTTAAAGCTATCCGCGAAGATGAAGAAATTCCCAAAGCACTGGGAAAAAACGTTTTCTGGTATAAAGTACAATCCCTCATGTTAGGAGGTGCGATCGCAGGGATTTCTGGTGCTTTTATTGCATGGCAACTTGCTGCAATTTATCCCAATAATTTTGAACCGCAAGAAACTTTTAACGCTTGGATTATGGTCATTCTTGGCGGTTCTGGCAGCAATCTCGGGACAATCCTTGGCGCAGTCATTTACTTTATTTACTATGAAGGAACTCGTAATTTAGATCGAATCATTCCCCTAGATTCAGATCGATTGAGTGCGCTTCGTATCATGATTATTGGTCTCCTTCTGATGCTACTGATGATTTGGCGTCCTCAAGGTATCTTAGGGAAAAAGGAGGAACTTACCCTTGGTAAATAAAGAGCCATCCCAAATTCAATTACTATCAGCCACCGGGCTTTGTAAAAGCTTTGGCGGTATTCGAGCAGTTGATAATGCTGAAATTCATGCAGCCGGTGGTGGTATCACTGGCTTAATTGGTCCTAACGGTGCTGGCAAAACAACCTTATTTAACTTACTCTCAAACTTTATCCGCCCAGATAAAGGACGGGTGATTTTTGATGGAGAACCCATTCAGCACTTGCAGCCATATCAAATTGCCAGTGCTGGTATGGTACGAACTTTTCAGGTAGCCAGAACGCTGTCGCGTCTGTCAGTGCTGGAAAATATGCTGCTAGCAGCGCAAAAACAAACGGGCGAAAACTTTTGGCAAGTGCAATTCCAACAACACAAAATCGCTCAAGAACAAAAAGAACTAAAAGAACGAGCCATGTTCTTGTTAGAATCTGTAGGTTTGGCACATAAAGCACAGGACTACGCAGGGGGTTTATCCGGCGGACAACGCAAGCTGCTAGAAATGGGAAGAGCACTGATGACTAATCCCAAGTTAATTTTGCTTGACGAACCAGCAGCTGGCGTGAATCCCAGATTGATTGATGACATTTGCGATCGCATTGCTTCTTGGAACAAAGCAGGGATGACATTTCTAATTATTGAGCATAATATGGACGTCATCATGTCCTTGTGCGATCGCGTTTGGGTGCTTGCAGAAGGAAAAAATTTGGCTGATGGAACACCACAAGAAATTCAAAACAATTCAAAAGTTTTAGAAGCTTACCTCGGAAAATCGGCTTGAAAGAAATTTTGGATTAACCGATTTTGCATTTGAATCGCTGTACCCAACTTCTTGTAGGATACAAAATCGCGAATGAAAAGGGGTCATTTTGCTGAGTAGATCTGAATTGTCTGTCTCGTTTCCAATCAATGTGATGGATCGTTAGCTCTTGAACCAATACGGTTCAGTTAACAATATTTAATCCTTGAAGATTCCCGAACCGCCCGATCGCGCATGGGGGCTTTATTCCTCCCAATTCATCGCTGCGGTGGTGTACACAAGTGTTATGTAGTGCATTCATTGCGGTTTCGATCCCCCCTAACCCCCCTTAAAAAAGGGGGGAACTTCATTTCAATTCTCCCTTTTCACAATGTTTCATCTCTTTTATAAAGATCTGTACACCACAGTAGCTCTTAAACTGAAATTTTGTAGGTTGAGTTCGTAAAAAACAACCTACAAGATTTGCGACACTAACCGCTAAATGCATTAATATTACAGCGACAAGCATGAACTTCTAGCTTGCTCAACATGCGCCAAGTTCGTGATTCAATTATGCCATTACTAACCAAGTAATGCTCTGCTTGAAATGCCCGAACTGCATTCTCAGTCTTTGCTTCAAAAACACCATCGACAGTTCCAGAATAATAGCCACCAGCTTTGAGTGCTTCTTGAAGGGCTTGCACAACAGATCCGTGACTGCCAATGCTAAGTTTTGGTAGACTATCAGACCCTTTGTACAGATAATTCCAAGTTTCTTCTCCGACAATTCCATCCACGGTTAAAAAAGCAAGGCATTGCAAATACTTCACAGCATTTTGAGTTTGTCGGTCAAAGTAGCCTGTTGTGGGAACTGACATGGGACAAGCTGATACAGTGTCTAATTGAACGAGTCTTTGGTTCAAAGCTTTCTGCATTTCTTTGACAATTTGACCGAAAGCACCAAACTGTAAAGTGGGTCGTTGAGTAGGGTACTGAATGATAGCGGGCATAAGTAGAAAGTTTTTTATGTGAGGGAGATTTTTTAAGACTTATAAAACAGACTTCAGAGTTCCCTACAAGCAACACAGATAGAAAAGAGTACCTTCGAGGGTGATTTTTTTTATCTTCAAGCGTGTTATATCATTTCACTTTAAGGTTGATACAAATAGGCAGTAGGGAGATGAAGCGATGGGGAAACAATGAGAGACTCATCATTTGTATCGGGTATTTTGTGAAATGATATTGGGAGTTCTGGGCGAACAGACTTCTATTCGCCCAGCATCTTCAAAATTTCAAAATGTTATTTATTGATATTGCTCTTGCAATAAGATTTAACTAGAATTATCCAAAAGTTTTCGAGGGGACTACCAAATTCACCGGCTATGATTGCTCATAACGCTTCAAAAATTGTTCTCATTGTTTCCATCCTTTGGAGTTCCACTTCATTCACCGTAGCAGAAGCTCGCCCCAAACAAATAGATTCACCTCCTGAATTTGGATGTCGTTCTACAACAACAGATACTCCTCTGTTTACACAACGCACAACGACATCACAGCAAATTGGTACTGTTGATAAAGGCGGTCGGGTCTTGCTACAAGAATCCCCTCGAAAAGGGCTTCAACTGATTGCAGTCTTTGAACCAGACTCAGAAAAATATGGATATATCCAAACCAAAGTACTGGATTTTTGCGATTCATCTAACGACTCTGGTAATGGAAAGCCGCCTAGGACTACAGCTTGCAGAAGAATCCGAGGAATAGAAAACGTACAATATGAGGTTTATCCAGAACCCGATAAAAACTACACACCAATTGCAACGGTTAGAAGCGGACAAGTTGTCATGGTGAGATTGAGACGAGATGGTAGTGTTAGTTCTTATCGCAATAGAGATTTGCTCTGGGTAGAAATTGACCTTTACAAAACCCCAATGGCAGAAAGATACAAGTTTCCCAATGGGGAAACTGGATGGATCGAGAATCAAGACCAAATTGGTTACTGCGATCGCTAGCCAATGACCTATGACCCGTCAGCAACGACACAGCCCCTCTCCCGTTGGGCTACGGTGGTGTACAAATCTTTAAAAAAGAGATGAAACATCGTCAAAAGGGAGAATTGGAATGAAGTTCCCCCCTTTTTTAAGGGGGGTTAGGGGGGATCGAAACCGCTTTTAATGCATCTTAGAAGACTTGTGTACACCACCGCAGGTCCCGTTGGGAGAGGGGGAAGAGAAACGTCAACTTACAGATGGATTATTCCCTTATTATTCCTCTACAAAACGTCGGTAAACTTCATTCTCTCTTTGCATTAACTGGTGACCAACTAATTCCCTGCGTAAAGTCGCGCAGTCAGGATGGTACTGCTGAAGAATTTCATTCATAGTGTTTTCTGAGTAATTTACTCCTACCTCAAATTTGCTTGCCAACCACTTCAAAATAACTAAGCGTTTTTTACGACTTGTGGGAATTTCTTTGAGGCGATCGCCTTCTATATATGTACCAAGAACTTTGCTTTCCCATGCTTCGGTATCCACATCTTCAACCAAAGAGGCTATTGTCTCCGGCTTAGCAATCTCCTTGCCAATCTTTTCCAGGGATTGGTTGTTCAACTGATACAAATGAGTATTTCCCTCCGGACGCATTGTCACTAGGTTTAGCTCTTTCAGTTTTGCAAGATGATGCGACACTGTTGGCTCTTTCAGTTGCAGAAGAACTGCCAATTCTTCAACGCTACACTCCTGATTCGCGAGGATACCCAAAATTTTGAGTCGGCTTTCATCTGCTAACGCCTTCAAAAAGCGCAGCAGAATTTGAAACTGCTCACTGTTCATCTTCTGTTATACTGCTGTTAGACGCAAATCTAATTAGATATTCATCAAAATAAAGGTGCTGTTCTCCTTTGACGCAGCACAGAGCTTGTCTTGAGAATTTTTTAGTTAAGTTAATTCTGTTACAAATGACTAAGAATATTTAGTTTTCTTAAGCAGTTCTTTACATTTCGCCATAAATTATCGATCGCTAATATGAATCATGAGGTTAGATTATGATTAAGACAGGCATTTCACTTGTACAAGCAGCAAAATACTTACAAGTAGAACAGTCTACTCTTTACATTGCGTTGCAAAAAGGAGAAATTCCTACTAGTAGAAGAAATGGAAGAACTGTAGTAACTCAAGGCGCTTTATTGGATTATCAAGCAAGAAAACGAATTTTATTATAAACATTTAGTTGGTGGTTGGTAGAAGCGTAACGCCTTACGCCCGTACCGTAGTTAGTGGTTGGAATTGGCAGGATAAGGATAGTTACGAATGTTACAGTACGACCAAATTGGCTACTGATACTGGGAAAATTGATTTCATTCTTCCCTATGAGCGCGATCGCTAACTATCTACAAAAGTTGCTGGTGACAAAACAAATAGTTTAAATCTCTTTCATTCGTGAGATTGAAGCAGGCTCAAATAAGCCTTAACCTGTTGATGAAGAAGTTATTCTAAAATTGCTTTATCTAGCAATTGAGCGTCACGAATGGAAGAGATTAGGCGTGAACGAGGAGAAATTTTTCCAGCAACTAAAGATTTTGTACGAGCGCGTGAGTGCCTTACAGAATGATACTAGTGGTACATCGCTGTCGGCTCAAGTGTGGCTGCGTGTAGCGCTTGAGGAACTTAACACCGCCTTTGAGGAATTAAAGGTGGCTGAGGAGGAGCTGCGAGCGCAAAATGAAGCGTTAGCAACTGCTCGTCAGACAGTAGAAGCAGAGCGGCAGCGCTACCGGGATTTATTCGAGTTTGCTCCTGACGGCTACCTTGTTACTGATGCACGCGGAAAGATCCAGGAAGCCAACAACGTTGCTGCCAATTTGCTTAACATCGCTCCTCAGTTTTTGGTGGGCAAACCACTAGTTAACTTCGTCACCCGTGAAGAGCGGAAAAATTTTCGTATTAAACTATATCAGATGTGCCAGGTGAACTGGGTGCAAGACTGGGAAGTGCGCTTGGTGCCACGCGAGCGAGAGGGTACAAAGGCACCTTTTGACGCTTCTATGACGGTAAGCGCTATCCGCAATGAGAAAGGTGAATTAGTCGCCTTGCGCTGGCTGCTACGCGATATCACCGAACGCAAACAGGTTCTGGAGCGGTTGCGGTTGCTGGAGTCGGTAGTTACAAATATCAATGAAGCTATTCTCATTACAGAAATTGAGCCTGTTGACGAGCCAGGTCCGCGTATTGTGTATGTTAACGAAGCCTTTACTCGCATAAGTGGCTACCATCCTCAAGAAGTGCTTGGTAAATCCCCACGCTTTATGCAAGGTCCAAAGACTGACCGCGCCGTGCTGAATACACTTCGGACAGCTTTAGAGAAATTTGAGCCTGTGGTTGTCGAACTAATTAACTATCGCAAGGACGGCTCGGAATATTGGATAGAGATGAGCCTGGTACCGCTCATGGATGAAACAGGGTGTTACACTCACTGGGTTTCAGTGCAACGCGACATTACTCTAGCCAAACGCGCAGAAGAAGATCGCGCACAGTTGCTTCGCGAGCAAATTGCACGTGCTGAAGCCGAAGCAGCAAACCGTACAAAGGACGAGTTTTTGGCAATTGTTTCCCACGAGTTGCGATCGCCCTTGAATGCTATCCTTGGTTGGTCGAAAATACTGCGTTCTGGTAACTCGGACTCAGTTCAAACTAATAAAGCACTAGAAATTATTGAGCGCAACGCCAAAGCTCAGAAACAAATAATTGAAGATTTGTTAGATGTTTCATCCATCATTCGGGGTCAGGTTCGCTTGCAAGCCCATCCAACCCACCTTGTACAAGCGATCGAAGCAGCTATTGATACAGTGCATCCCACTGCCGACGCTAAAAAGATTCAAGTTTCATCCTATCTCGATCCCAAAGTTGGTTTGGTGTGGGGCGACCCCGACCGCTTAAAGCAAATCGTTTGGAATTTGCTCTCCAACGCTATTAAGTTCACGCCTGCTGGTGGAGAAGTTAAAGTTTGGTTAACAACTGCCAATTCCCAAGTCCAAATTAAGGTGAGCGATACTGGGATTGGTATCAGCCCTGACTTTTTGCCCTACGTGTTCGATCGCTTCCGCCAAGCCGAGGATACGACTACTGGGGCGCACAATGGATTGGGGCTAGGTCTGGCGATCGTCCGCCAGCTAGTGGAACTACATGGTGGTACTATTCAAGTAGAAAGTCCTGGATTGGGTCAGGGAGCAACGTTTACCGTGCAACTGCCAGCGCTCGCCAATAGTTCAGACGTGAGTTATTTAGAACAACAAGCTTGAAAATAAGGACTGGGGAGTAGGGGATGCTTCACTGGTTACAGATCGCGGTTAAACTAATATGCTTAATTGCCTCCCAGCAAGCGATCGAACTCAGCTTTGACAATCCCATAACACTCGCAAGTGATATCTTCTAGACCTTCTCTGTCAAGAATGCTCATTTTGCCACGCCTGTAGCTAATGAACCCCGCCTTCTGAATCGTAGCAGCAACTACGCTCACGCTTGCACGACGCACACCCAGCATTTGCCCTAAAAACTCGTGGGTGAGGGGAAACTCGTTTGACCCAACTCGGTCTTGAGTCATTAGCATCCATCGGCAAAATCGTTCTTCAATGGAGTGCAAACGATTGCAAGCAGCCGATTGGGCAATTAGATTAAACAATGCTTGCGTATAGGATTGCAGCAGCTTGAAAAGGGGGCTAGCTGAAGTCACTTCGCGTTTGAAAACATCTGCTCTCATCTGCAGAGCTTCACCTGGAATCTGACTAAACGCCTGACCGGGAATTGTATTGGCTTCTAGGAATACGGGTAAACCGATCATGCCTTCATTACCCACCGTAGCCACTTCCACTGCTTCACCATTTTCCATAACAGTCAGCAGGGAAATAACGCCGTTATTGGGGAAATAAACGTGCTCGATGGGTTCGTTTGGTTGGTAGAGGATTTGTTTGTATTCTAGGAAGACAGGTTTTAAGTGAGGCAAAAGACGTTGGTATTCCTCGGGTGGAATGGCACCGAGCAGCCGATTTACAGGATTGTGAGAGTTTTGAGACACGGACATCAGAAACCTCTTTAAGCCAGTGGTATATCAATCAAATAGCTCATTGCGTCAGTCCATGTCGTCTGGCGAAAGAAAAAAGCATTGTAAATAAGTTTTGTACGCAAGCGTACAAAACTTATTTACAATATAATTAGGTTATCTGTAAACAAGTCAACACAAGCATTTCATCTCCTTCAGGCTAGCAGTTGGTATCTTGCGGAATTAGCTAACACAGCTGTTTACAAAAAAATCTCGCAGCCAAGCGGAAAAATAATTTTTTTTATGCCCAATGCCCAATGCCCTATTTTCAAAGAAAATCATAAGGCGATCTCCCATTTTCCCAATGTTGCATATAACATAGTCGCAATAGCGGCTTCCAGAGGCGGGCTAAAAGCGATCGGCAAAATTTTGTCAGCATTGCCAGCTGATTTTCCGGCAGCAATTGTCGTGGTACAGCATTTGTCTTCCAAGTTCCCCAGCTATATGGCACAAATCCTGGCTAACCGCACGTCTTTGCGTGTAAAGCAGGCAGAGGAGGGGGAACTTTTACGCCCAGGAACAGTCTATACTTGTGTTCCTGACAAACATTTGATAGTTAAGCCAGACGCTACGCTGTCTTTTGCATATGGGCCAAAGGTACACTTTGTCCGCCCTGCAGCTGATAAACTGTTTATCTCAGTTGCAGCTAGTTTTAAAAGTCGTGCGATCGCAGTCGTTCTCACAGGCAAAGACAGCGATGGCACTTTAGGCGTGGTAGCTATAAAAAAATATGGCGGTCTAGTCATCGCTCAGGATGAGGTAACCTGCGAGTGTTTCAGTATGCCCAAATCTGCTATTGATACTGGCAAAGTTGATTGGGTTCTTCCTCTAGACGCGATCGCTGACCACTTAATCAAGGAAATTATGACAGAAAAAGTGGCAGAACAAATTCAGACTACGGCTTGTTAAATAAATATCTAATTTTCATCAATTTTGTGTCAATCTCATCAGACTTAAATTCTAGATTTTTAGACTGAAGGATAAGCGTATGAGCCTGCTCTATAAGTATGGTAGATTTTGCTTTAGTGACGCTAGATTGTTCTTGTAGTAGCGTAAATTTACTTTTTAACACCTCCAAGCGAACAAGCAAGCTGTTATCTGAATTAGTCAAATCGGTTTCCATAGATTGCCATTCATCTACTTTGGTAGCAACTTTTGCAAAAAAAATATATATTGATTGCATTAGGCACATAAGCGTTAGTCTAATTCTTGACCATTTGGTTTGTCTGTCCTCCACCGTACCGTTACTCCACAGGACGCACGATCGCAGGTGTTGTAGCTCGATCTGGCTTAAAGATAGCAGCAAGTGCTTGCTCCAAAGTTTCTGCCATGACAATTCGATTGTTATAAGCGACAATTACCCTAACAAACGTTGGCAAACTGTTTTGTTCTGCCTCTAAATAGAGGGGCTCAACGTAAAGCAAAGATTGCTCAATAGGAATCACCAGTAAATTTCCTTGAATTACCCTCGAGCCCTGACGGTTCCACAGGGAAATTTGCTGGGAAATCACGGGGTCTTGATTGATCAAAGCTTCAATTTGTTCGGTTCCGTAAACCAACTGTTGCTTGGGAAATTCGTAAAGCAGCAACTTGCCGTATTCCGTTCCATCTGAACGGGCAGCCAACCAAGCAATTAAATTTGCGCGTTGTGTGGGTTTAAAGGGTAGCAGTAAGATAAATTCTTCTGATTCCGCTTGCGGTAGCGCTGTAATGAGATAGTAAGGTTCTACCTGTTGCGGTTTGCTACCGTAAATCTCGTTGGGAATTTGCCACAGGTCTTCTCGATTGTAGAATACCTGGGGATCGATCATGTGATAAGTCAGCAATTGTTCTGATTGAGTGTTGAACAAGTCAACAGGGTAGCGGATGTGATTGCGAAGAGCAATCGGCATTGCGTCTAAGGGTTTTAACAAGCCAGGAAAGATGGCTTTGAAAGCGTTAATTATTGGGTCTGTTGGGTCAGCTACAAAAAAGTTAACCGAACCATTGTAGGCATCAATAACAACTTTGACAGAATTGCGAATGTAATTGAATTGATTGTTCCCAGGATCGGAATAAGGGTAGCGATCGCTAATTGTATAGCCATCCAGAATCCAGTAAAGATAAGTTCCTTCTCCTTTGCTCGTTGTTCCACCCCCATTAGCAGCAACTAGATAAGGGTCGCTATCGTAACGTAAAAAGGGAGCAATGGCTTGTACTCGTTTTTTGATATTGCGGCGAAACAACAGCTTTGTTTGGGGGGTAAAGTTATTCGTTAGCAGCATCTGCCAATCTTTCAAATACTCGGCAAATAGAATACGCTGCCACATATGACCGATTCCAATACCCCCACGACCATCATAAATGTTGTATGCATTATCATTGCCACTGGGATAATCTAACTCTTGAGTTCTTGTCCCAGTCATCACATAAGTATCAGTAATTTCACCGTAGTAAATACGCGGTTCCCCTACGGGAAGGCTAGCTCGCACTGATTCACTCGATATCTGTAACGAACCTCGATCGCCAGCTTCATCAACTCCAATGTCTTTAACGTAGTAATAAGGTAATCCACCCGGACCAACAAGGTTTACTGGGCTGAGTGTAAAACCATAGCCATGAGTATAAATCAGATGTCTGTTTATCCAAGTTTGTGCTTGTTGGGGAACATCATTGTAGTCTAGTTCCCTCGCTGCTATAATCGTCTGCTGCTTTTCAGTTGTCGCCTCTCGCTTGAGAGTATAACGGTCAATATCAGCACCGGGAAACTTGTAGTAAGGTCTGATTTGTTGCAACTCGCGGTTACTCTGTAAAAGGGGACGCGTATCCCAAAGACGAATATTGCGAATTGTGAGGTTGTTTGCTTGCAAATCTTTGGTCGTGAGTTGACCTCGCGGATCGAAAGTTCTTGCTTCTATAGTGTTTAAATTAAATCCTTCTCGCGTCAGGGAGATAGTACGCTCGATATAAGGACGTTCCCGGATGAGCTCGTTTGGTTGAACTACCAGGCGTTGTATAACTGATGGCAAGATTTCTCCAGAAATTGCCACCACAAGGACATACAGCCCTAAAGCATATATGAGATGGATTGGGTAGGGAATAGGTTTGAAGCGCGTTTTTGTTGTCTTTGACAAAAGGACAACTCGCATCATTAAATAAACTGCGATCGCAACTGCCAAAAGACTTAATCCCGTATAAATTGGTAACAGAACTGTAACATCAGTGTAGCTCGCACCATAATTGACACCACGGGTAGAATACAAAAGCTTGTAGCGTTGCAACCAGTCATATAAAGCAATTCCCAACATAAACAAGCTACTTAAAGCATTTAAGTGAAGTCGTTGCGACACAGAAAACCCGCGAAACTGACCTTCACTGAGGCTATTTCCCGAACATAGGTAAGTTAAAGCAACCGCAGCTAAGCTAAAAAGCAACAGCCCTAAAAGCCAAGAAACTAACAATTCCCAAATTGGAAATGAAAATACGTAAAAACTAATATCTTGATGAAATAAGGGATCGACGCGGTTAAAACGGACGAGATGAAAAGACAGTAAAACCTTGTCCCACTTTGCCGACAAAAGAAACCCTAATAATAAACTGATAAATACAGCAATAGCCCTTAACCAAAACTCGCTATGCCATAGAATTGCAATTGTTAAAATCAGCAGCAATCCCAACTGTACGGGTGGAACAGATAATTGTTGGATATTCAATTGCTGAGTTATTTGCTTTAACCAAGGTGATAATTGCAGGGGAGCACTTGGCAATTTAATATTAGGTTCCCAAAAATCTAAAACTCTTTGACTGTAAAAAATCACTACCGACCCTACCACCACGCTCAAGATGATAACTAGTGGCAATAAAAAGCGTAGTGGGAGAGTTGAGGAAGGAGAGAAAGGGGGCTTGAGATCTGGGGGATAAGACGGGAAACGGGAGGAAGCGCTGACAATAACCCCTGGTTTTTCATGAGAGTATTTTAGACGAGACGCTATAGTTAAATTGCCAAGCAAAAAACAAATTGAAGAGAAGAAAGCGAGCGTCCATAAACCGAGTTGAGTTGCCAAACGCACCCAAAATTCTCTAAAATATTTAACCTCATCAAACCACAATATTTCTCCCGTCAAATGGCATATTAAATCAAAACACAGCCACAATCCCAACAGAAAAACAACCGATTTAAAAATACGATTCATAATCCATGCTAAGGCTAATAGCTAATGGCGAGACCAGTGCTGCAGGCAGGTTTCCCACGCCCTGGGGACTGGCGAACCCGTATAGCCCTGCGGGCATAGCCTGCGGCATCGCGTATAGCCCTTACGGGCATAGCCTGCGGCATCACGGAGCCTGTGCCTTGCACATAGCGTCTCCGCTTCTGAGATAGGGCTAATGGCTAATAGTTAATCGTTGTTGAACAATTAGCTATTAGCTATTAGCTATTAGCAATCAGCTAAACAATTCTTCTACATCTAAATTAAACAGCATTTGCAAAGTTTGCATACAGCGACGCCTTGCCTCAACATCTTGTTGTGCTCGTAACTGTACCATTGGGTCATGTAAAATTTTATTAACAATGCCTCGCGTCAAAGCCTCAATGACCTCTTGATGTTTCTCAGCAAATTCTGAACCCAATCGCGACAAAGCTTTTTCTAACTCTTGTTCGCGAATAGTCTCTATTTTGTCACGCAAACAACTGATAGTGGTCACTGTTTCAAGCGATCGCAACCAAACATCAAAAGCTTCTGACTCTTCTTCCAACAAGCCTTCTGCTTCTTGAGCGATTCTGCGACGACTTTCTTGGTTTTGTGCCACAACTGCCTTTAAATCATCCACATTAAACGCCTGTACATTTGTCATTTCATTGACATCCGCGTGGACATTGCGAGGTACAGAGATATCAATCAGCATCAAAGAACGATTGGGTTCTAAAACCATTTCTAACTTAGCACGGTCAAGAATCGGTTCTGTTGCTGATGTACTTGTAAACACTAAATCGCACTCAGAAATAACTGCTGTCATTTCCGAAAGCAAACAAGTTTTAATAGATTCTTCGGGGAACTGTTTTGCCAATTCCTCAGCACGTTCGAGAGATCGATTTAAAACACAAATTCTGTTAGTTCCTTTAGAAAGTAAGTGCTGTACTAGCAACCGCGACATTTTACCAGCCCCAAGAATTGCTACTTGACAAGCTGCTAAATTGTCCAATTTCATATAAGCCAGTTCAACAGCAGCCGAACTAATAGAAACTGCGCCCGTACCGATACTAGTTTCGCTACGCACTCGCTTACCTGCGGTCAGAGCTTGTTTGAATAACCGATTCAAAATTGTTTTAATACTTTGATATTGCTGTCCGAGTTTGTGAGTATTTTTCACCTGAGCTAGAATTTGACCTTCTCCAAGAACGAGGCTATCCAATCCAGCAGCAACACGCAGTAAATGCATCACAGCATCTTGATGCAGCAAGACAAACAAATGTTGGCGTAAAGAAGATACAAGCAATTTGCTATGTTCTGAGAGAAATTGAGTCACCTCACGAATACCCTGTTCTGTTTCTTGGGTAACGATATAGATTTCCAGACGATTACAAGTGCTTAGTATTGCGACTTCTTCAATATGGGGATAACTTAGCAACTGACCTGTTGCGCTTTCGATTTGTGGTTCTGGAATACTCAACTTTTCCCGCACTTCAACAGGGGCTGTTTTATGGCTTAACCCCACTACCGCGATATGCATATTTGTCATTTCTTATGTGGTGTTTATTATTTGTTAATTGCTAATAGCTAATAGCTAATTGCTAATGGCTAATTGTTAATTGTTTATTTTTATTAGCCATTAGCCCTATCTCCTTTTGGAGATACCGTGTGCTTTGCGTATGCTACACGATGCTGTAGGTTGTGCCTGTAAGGGCTATACGCGCAGTGTCTGGGCTAGGGATACCCAATGCCGCAGACGATACCCGTCTGGGCTATACACCAGTCGCCTACGGCAGGAAATTAGCCATTAGCCCTTCGGGTTCGCCCTTCGGGTTCGCCAGTCCCCTACGGCGGGAAACCCGCCTACAGGGCTGGTCTCACCATTAGCCCTTCGGGTTCGCCAGTCCCCTACGGCGGGAAACCCGCCTACAGGGCTGGTCTCACCATTAGCCCTTCGGGTTCGCCAGTCCCCTACGGCGGGAAACCCGCCTACAGGGCTGGTCTCACCATTAGCCCTTCGGGTTCGCCAGTCCCCTACGGCGGGAAACCCGCCTACAGGGCTGGTCTCACCATTAGCCCTTCGGGTTCGCCAGTCCCCTACGGCGGGAAACCCCGCCTACAGGGCTGGTCTCACCATTACCCCTTCGGGTTCGCCAGTCCCCTACGGCGGGAACCCCGCCTACAGGGCTGGTCTCACCATTAGCCCTTCGGGTTCGCCAGTCCCCTACGGCGGGAAACCCGCCTACAGGGCTGGTCTCACCATTAGCCATCAGCCATTAGCTATTAGCTATTAGCTATTAGCCATCAGCCAATAACTATCTCAACTGTAGAGTTTTTGGCTCATCAAACAAATGAATTGTATCGACAAATCGAGCAGTGCGGGACTGGCTGGAAATAACCAAACTTTGAGTCCTAGCGCCGCCGTGGAAGAAGCGAACACCATCCATAAGCGTTCCTGGGGTAATACCGCAAGCCGCAAACAGTACGGTTTCACCAGAAGCCAATTCATCAGCGTTGTAAACCCGATCTGGGTCTGTAATGTTCATTTCTTTGAGTCGTGCAATGTTACCTTCTCTGCTCTCTCCAATTAACCCAGTTTTTACGACTTCTGGATCGTAAATCAGTTGTCCTTGGAAATGCCCACCCAAACAACGTAAAGCAGCTGCGGAAATCACACCTTCAGGTGCAGCACCAATACCCATGAGCGCATGAATGTTAGTACCGGCGAAGGCGCAGGAAATGGCAGCAGAAACGTCACCATCGCTAATTAGCCTGACTCTAGCCCCTGCTTGTCGGATTTCTTGAATAAGTTCCTTGTGGCGGGGACGATCCATAACGACCACTACCAATTCATCTACGGAACGGTTTAAGCACTCGGATAAAATTTTGAGGTTTTCAGTGGCAGACTTGTTAATATCAACATGACCGCGAGCTTGAGGTGGTGCTGCTAATTTCTTCATGTAGAAGTCTGGTGCAGCAAATAGACCGCCTTTTTCGGAAATTGCCAATACTGCCATTGAGCCGTTTTGACCGTAAGCAACTAGGTTGGTGCCTTCGCAGGGGTCAACAGCAATGTCAATTTCAATTAATTCATCGGGGTTGCAGAAATCTTTGGCATCTGAACGGGTACAGATACCAACTTCTTCCCCAATATAAAGCATGGGAGCTTCATCGCGTTCGCCTTCACCAATTACGATGCGACCGCGCATATAAATTTTATTCATCCGTTCCCGCATAGCTTCCACAGCCACTTGGTCAGCAGTGTTCTTCTCACCTTTGCCCATCCAACGGGAAGAGGCAATGGCGGCTTGCTCAACAACCTCAATAATTTCTAACCCAAGTGTATTTTCCACAAACTCTGCCCTCTCAATTGCTTGGTATTACGTTGTTCTGTGAAATCTATTTCAGTTTTCAAGTCTACCAAACGGCGGATACCTGTGGAAAATAGTATCAACTTGCGTCTATGTTAAGTTTTGCTTCTAAAGTGGAGTAAGTCGTTAGTTGTTAGTCGTTCGTGGTAATTTTTGAATAGTTAGGTTCTTCTTATTTTATAAGTATTTTTACTGAATAGATATAAAATTTCAGTATGTCTGAGGTTATTGCCTATCAATAACATTGAAGTGATTTCATCTATTCCAATAAAATTTTCTTTTATCAAAAGCAGTAAAATTTTTAACATATTACTGGTCGCTGTTCTCTGGTGATACCATACTTGAAAAACAGTGAAGTCAACGAACAATGGTAAACTTTATTAACTCTGTGTTGGGTCGTCATCCAGAATCTATCAAAGCAAATGTAGAAATTTATACTTGGCTAACTTGCCCGTATTGTATCCGTGCCAAATTGCTTTTGTGGTGGAAGGGTGTAAATTTTACCGAGTACAAAATCGATGGGGATGAAACTGCTAGAGCGAAAATGGCAGAACGTGCTAACGGACGCCGCACGGTACCACAAATTTTTATTAACAACCAACATATTGGGGGTTGTGATGATATTTACGAATTGGATACAAAGGGTCAATTGGATTCTTTGCTCGCTCAACCCGTAACATTATAAAGCAAAGAAACTGCGATCGTTGTGATACACGTAGAATTACAGATGTTCTTACAGTAGATTTAAGCAGAAAAAATTATGCAAGTAAAAGTATTAAAAATTGCATTTTTCGTTGCAGTATCGCTTTTGATACCAGCCTGTGCTGAAGATCCTTCTCAAATTTTTACTGGAACACAGCAGGCAATTCAACAAGGCTCTCAATCTAATTCCTTGAGTGTTGCAAAAGCAGAATTTGGTATTGTGAGAATCGACCCCCAAGATTACAAAGTTTCTTTTACGCCCACTAATAAAGTGCCATTAAAAAATGAAACAGCTTATGGATGGCGCATTCGGCTGAAGGGCTATCAAGGTCAAGTGACGTGGCGCGAGATTTATCAATTGCCAAAAGCAGCAAAAAATTGGGGGGCTCCTGCTAGTGCTGAATTTTCAGTATCGAGAGACAAAACACAAGCAACAACGCAACGTACTGTCTACACAAAAGATGGTGTTATAGGAAATACTTGGACTGTGTCACCAGGCGATCCTCCTGGGACGCATACTATAGAAGTTTTTGTCAATAACCGTCAAGTAGGAAAGTTTGAGTTTAATTTAGTAAGTAGTTAGTTGTTAGTGGTTAGTTGTTAGTGGTTAGTTGTTATTAGTTCTACTGACAACTAACGAAAATGTTAATTAAATATTTAGATTATCTGACACACCAAAAGTGGATGAGCCGTGCTTTAGATTTAGCACAGGTAGCCGGTGATGCAGATGAAATCCCAGTAGGTGCTGTTATTATTGATTCATCAGAAAATTTAATTGCAGAAGGTGAAAACAGAAAGGAGCGTGACAAAGACCCGACAGCTCATGCGGAAATTCTTGCGATTAGGGAAGCATCCCACAGGTTACAAACTTGGCGTCTGAACCAATGTACTCTATACGTGACTTTAGAACCTTGTGCTATGTGTGCCGGTGCAATTGTGCAGGCACGTATAGGTCTTTTAGTGTACGGAGTTGACGATCCAAAAACTGGGGCAATTCGTACTGTTAGTAACATACCCGATAGCGCAGTTTCCAATCACCGATTGCGCGTTATTGGAGGTGTTCTGGAATCTAGCTGTCGTCAACAATTGCAAGCTTGGTTTGCTAATCGGCGACGAGATTCTAACTAAAGGACAGAGGTGAAACTGTCCAATTGGTACTACTCAAGTCACGGAAGAAAATCTACGGTGTATCTAATACGAGTTTCAAGCGCATTTTACCTAACAGTTAGCAGCCACCGTCATGATTGAGCAACAATCTTCCTTCGATTCATCCCGCAACGTATCAGCTACTATGCCAGCAAACCCTCAGGTGGCTCATTCTACTACCTCGCGGGTTTGTCCTTGGCTAAGCCCACTGATGTATTTACTAGGGCGGCATTTTCTCATGCCACTTTTCTTTGGAAGGATAAAAATTACCGGACAAGAAAATCTTCCTAAAACAGGTCCTGTTATCCTTGCTCCTACGCATCGGGCGCGGTGGGATGCTTTACTCATACCTTATGTTGCAGGTCGTTGTGTGACAGGTCGAGATTTACGCTTTATGGTCACTATTAGCGAATGCCAAGGTCTCCAGGGTTGGTTCGTTCGCCGTATGGGCGGTTTTCCTGTCGATCCTCAACGCCCATCGATTTCCACTCTCCGTCATGGAGTAGACCTTCTTCGGAATGGCGAAACTGTGGTGATTTTCCCAGAAGGTGGTATTTTCCGCGATGACGAGGTTCACCCTCTAAAACCAGGTATTTCTCGTTTGGCTTTAAGTGCTGAATCTAGCGATAAGCCGGGGGAGGCGGCGCTGCCATGCGATAAACTGGGTACAGCTAGCGCTAAGAGCGAACGCGGTCTCGGTGTCAAAATTGTACCTATTGCCATTCAATACAGCCAACCTTATCCCACATGGGGTACAGATGTAACTATTCACATTGGCTGTCCAATAGAAGTAGCGGATTATACTGGCAATTCTGTTAAACAAGAAGCAAAACGCCTTACATCTGATTTAACAAAGGCACTTCAAAAATTAAATCATCAAGAAGCAGAACTTACCCAACACGCATTTGCGGAAATTGCTAATGGCTAATGGCTAATGGCTAATGGAAGGCTGGTAAATGGTAGTACTAGTACTGTGGGAACTTGATTTTATTGATTTTCAGTCTAAAACCAAGAGACTTAACATATAGCTTTACTTTGTGAAAGTACAAAACAGAGTTAAGATACCCGAAGTTTCAATACGTGTTTTATTGAGTTAGTACTCCACTTTACCCCATGAAATTTTTTCTCCATGTTCCTTTAATTCGCCTCACTTCTCTAGCGGGGGTGCTAGCTTTTTGCTTGCTATCACCTGTTGCTGCCCAAGTAGAACTTCCTGGGAACTCTAACCAAGTTCAGCCGATCGATCCTAACGATCCCAATACCCTTCGTCCAACAGGGCAAAATAACAGCTTGTTGAGCATTGACGGAGGAAAACGTCTGATGACAGAGGCAAGCAACGCAGTCTCTTCTCAAAACTACGACACGGCAGCTAAGAAACTTCAAGAAGCCAGAATTGTTTTTAATCAGCTATCCAATTTTTATCAGGATTTGAACTCTAGCTTCTCAGGAATTGACAACAGAGTTGCTGATGCTCAGCGCAAAAAAGCACTGGAAACAGCTCAAATGAGAGATGAAGCAACTTACCAGCTAGCACTCGTACATCGAGCACAAAATAAACCAGAATTAGCTGTACCGTTACTGATTCAAATTGTGAAAAGTCAAAACCCTACAAGGGATTTAGGCAAAAAAGCTTATCAGCAGTTATTGGAGTTGGGTTTTGTGGATACTCCAGCACGAGGTGGTGGTACAACTTCTTCTACCTCTTCCCCTCCCAAAAAATAATCTAATTCCCACTTATGGATGTGTTCTTTAACATCTCTATCAGATAAAGTTATCTGTTATGTCCGTTTGTCACTAGAGGATTTTTGAAAAGTTTGGGCGAATATAATTCGCTACCTTACAACCTCTCGTCCGCCTACACGGAGCAGCAAAAAAATCAAGGTTCTGAAACCCACCTATGTGGGTTTTATCTGTATGGTCGCGAATTCTGTCTGCCGGGTAACGAGAGGACTGCGATTATACCTTAATTTGAGTTTGACAAACCTCATACTCACTCCTTCTTTCTTAAGGAAACAGAGTCCCCAATGGGAGCTTAGCTGTGCTACCTTTAATTCTCTCTTGTCGGTCGCGAGGGAGGGCTTGACTAATTTTTCCCAAGTCAGAAGTGTGCAAATTATATGCAAGGGCGGCTTAGCACCCTCATTTCATCAAACTCACCTTACATTAGTTGCCAAGCTTCCAAAAAATTTTAGTTGCAACAGTTAAAATCCGTAATAGGAAGACTAAATAAAGTAAGGTTCTCAAAAATCGCGATGATTAGTCCGCAGCAAGTTGAGGAAATGATTAAGGCTGAACTGCCAGATGCCGTAGTTCAAGTGCAAGACTTGACTGGAGGCGGTGACCATTATCAAGTCACTGTTGTGTCATCGCACTTTGCAGGTAAGGGATTGGTACAACAACACCAGTTAGTTTACAGTGCAGTACGGCAAGCTATGTCTACTGAAGCTATCCACGCCCTAGCCCTCAAAACCTATACTCCAGATAGTTGGCAAACGGCTAATGGCTGATGGCTGATGGCTAATGGTGAGACCAGCCTTGTAGACGGGTTTCCCGCGCCCTAGGGACTGGCGTTTGCGTATAGCCCTTCCGGGCATAGCCTGCGGCATTGCGGAGCGTGTGCCTTGCACATAGCGTCTCCGTTCCTGAGATACAAGGGAGGGCTAATGGCTAGTGGCTAATGGAAAACTGACAATTAGCAATTAGCAATTAGCAATTAACAATTAAACCAAAAATAAGTTAGGAAATAACGAGACAATGACTCCAGAACTTAAAGAGCGACTCGATAGTTTAGTAAAGCAAAACAAAATTTTAGTGTTCATGAAAGGCACCAAACTGATGCCCATGTGTGGCTTCTCTAACAATGTTGTTCAAATACTGAATACATTGGGTGTTCCTTTTGAAACAATTAATGTACTTGACGAGCCCGATATTCGCCAAGGTATTAAGGAATACTCTAATTGGCCTACTATCCCTCAAGTTTATATCAATGGTCAGTTTGTAGGTGGTTCGGACATCTTAATTGAACTCTACCAAAAAGGCGAGTTACAGCAAATGGTAGAAGTCGCTTTAGCGTCGTAAAAGCAAAAACCCTCAGCAGATTTTGAAACCTGGGGTTTGCTGAGGGAATAAATTGAGCTAAAAACTGTCTCCAAAAATTTCGATCGCTGCTACGTGGTGACAAAGCAGATAATTATGCTATAATCATCTGCGTTGATTTCTAGATGGCTGCGACTACCTGCACCAGGCATTAGTAGTAATCTGGTTGGGGTTGTGTTTGTGTCATTGTAAAGTTTGAAACATCGTGTAAGTAGCGGCTTGCTTCCTCCTCTAAGCGATGAATCAGATACGGCTCAATGGCATTACCGTGACGCAGCGCGGCTAAATAGCCATCCAAATACATCCGCATATCATCCATGCGATAACCGCGATTCCATAGCTCGACGAAGGCGTCGGTTAGTCTTTGGTAATAGCGGATGGTTTGTGTGTCTTGGAGCATAACGGCTGTTGAAATCTGTTTGGAAAAAAGATTGTAGTCGATTTGAAACCAGATGTGAAGTCCCACATCTAGTTTTGCATTGACGAATGGGTATTGATATCTTCCTCTTTGGGGAAACCCCAAGAGCTAGCTACAAATTATTTAGATCCTATTCCATAAATTAGGGAATAGGGTTGACTGGTAAGTTATTGTTATAATTCAAGGGAAGAATGGCATAAGTCATTTTGGGGGGTAGAGTACATTAGTAGGAGAGTCTTTGCTATTTGTTGCGATCGCAGGATTGGTAAGCAGCACTCTATCCATAGCAGGGTATTTAACAGAAAGTAGTTTTGATAAGTCTAACAAAAATTTAAGAATATTACTAATTTGGCTTGGCATAAGGCATTGATTAAACACCTTGCCCGTATAAGTATTGGTAAATTTGAAGCTAATAGCAATTGAAGTAACAAGGATTACAAAACATAGGACATATGCTTTGTTACCTTGAAGGTCATACATAATGAGGGGTCTTGCCACCGTGGGTTCGGTTTGTATTGAAATCGTTGAGGGAAATCCCCATCTGAGGTCATTGCTAGGCTGGCACTTGCAACAACTGGACTATCGGGTGCATCAAGCTGCAAGTATATATCAAGCTAGGGAAGTCTTTTTAAGCAATCAGCCAACATTAGTCATTCTTGATGCCGATTTACCTGATGGTGATGGCATTGAGTTTTGTCGTTGGTTGCACCGTCAGCAGCAGCCTCTAATTCTCATGCTATCTGCACGAAGTAATGAGGCTGACATCGTTGCTGGGTTAAAAGCAGGGGCAGATGATTATCTCAGCAAACCTTTTGGGATGCAGGAATTTTTAGCACGAGTGGAAGCACTCATTCGTCGAAAACGCACGCCTGTTGCACCTGCTTATTTGGATTATGGTGCTTTGCAAATCGACCTGGTACAGCGTCGAGTTCGTTACCAGGGAGAGTTCATTGACCTAACACCACAAGAATTTAGTTTGCTTTATGTTTTAGCACAAGCTGGAGGAGTCCCTTTGAGTCGGTCAGAACTTTTGCGTCGTGCTTGGCCAGATGCTATTGATAATCCCCGCACTATTGATACACACGTTTTATCTTTGAGGAAAAAAGTGGAATTAGATCCACGCCAACCAAGTTTAATTCAAACTATCCGTAATGTTGGTTATAGATTTAACATGGAAGTTCTCAACGCTAACAACCCACAATCAACAACAAAAATCCCGAAGGAAAGATTTCACAATCAACGTTCAACGGTTAGTGGTTAGTTATTAGTTGCTAGGAGAATTAATAACCAATAACCACTGATTAAAATTCAAATTCATCTTGAGCTTTAGCTTTTATTAAATTCTCTTTTACGTTAGCCCAATTTATATGAGGGACTTTTTGATTGCTTATTAAACGACCTTGCTGTAAATATAACAAGCACGTACAAAACTCCTGGCACAGATCGAGTTGGTGATTGACCATAAGAACAGTTGTTTGCTGGTTTTGAGCAAGCTGGCACAGTATCTGTATCAAATGTTCTGCCTTCCCCGCATCTAGGGCTGATGTTGGTTCGTCCAGTAGCAGAATTTTTGGTTGAATGACTAAAGCACGGGCAATTGCCACCAGCTGTCTTTGTCCTGCAGAAAGTTGTACCTCAGCCCGTCCCAACCAATCATCTGGAATTTGTAACTGTTCTATCCAATAAGTGACACGTTGTTGGACGATCTGTTTCGATAAGCCTCGTAGAACTAGGGGATACGCCAAAGCTTCTTTCACTGACATCCCCAAGAGTTTGGATTCTTGTGGTACTAATGTGACGGATGAACGAAGTTGCAATGCGGGAATTTGACGGTACTCTTGATTCTCCAGATAGATTTTGCCATTTGAATATTCGCTTAAACGGTTTAACACCCGTAACAGATAACTTTTGCCTGCACCAGAAGATCCAGTAATAGCTATGCGATCGCCCTCAAATACCTCAAAAGAAATATCCTGTAGTATGGGGTATCCTAACTGTTCGCCTTTTTTCTGAGTTTTCAAACTAGCAAACAAGCTGACTTGTTCTAAGCGCAGTAATGCTTTGGGAGTAGGTTGTCCCATTTGCGAGTCTTGCTGAATTTCCAATTTTAACCTTTCCGCTTTAAAATTAACGTGAATTCGACAGACCTCACCCTCTTCTTGAAGGAGCGTGGAGAACAACATTCTGAGAGCGCTTTTGAAGCCCCTCTCCTTGCAGGAGAGGAGTTTGGGGCGAAGTCTGTTTTAACTGCATCGAACTCACGTTATTTTAAGTGACTCCAGCAACAGCTGTTGCGATCGTCCAGACATCGACTAATAACAGCAGAAATGTAAATCCTAATAAAATCACATACATCCAAGGTTGAGCTAAAGGATATACATCTGCTGTGTCTATCCCTGTTTTTTCTTGAACAATTTGAACTAAACGAGCAAACCCCACGATCCGCATTGGTAGTAAGTACGCTTTACCATCCTGAGAGAGAAAATAGTAAACTAGCCCGCCTTGTCCTGTGGTACGGGGTTTTAAGCTTTTAATTTCTACCCAAGGTAAAGACCATCCCTTGCGAAAAAAACGCGGTACCCATTTAGGATAAGTAACCTGAATTTCTCGGTCATCCACAATCACGCGTTCACTTAATGCTGCGTATAAGGCTATCAACCCAATAGCAATACCTACCCACAGAAGTGTTGGTGGTACGGGCGCTTGTGTAACTTGCGCTAAGAAAGGCAATGGTGTAGTCAGTGCTACATATAAAGATAAAAGAGTAATTCTAATTAAGGGCGAGAGACGAAAAGTAGAGGATGATTCCATTTTTGAACTTGGGTTGGTTAGTTTAACACGCCTAATCCCACACTAGCTAAAAACGATCGCTTTCGTAATCTGGTTCCAAAAAACCATCCAAGACCAACATTGACTAAGGCAAATACTTTTGTACGACACTCCATCCTGTCAGCGACACCCAGATAAAAGCAAATAACAGAACGATGTTGGTTCCGACATGGACGCGCTTAGCCCAAGGACGTGTGGAATGAACCAGCAAAGCACTTCCTGCAGAAACTAAAACAAGTAAAACAACGATCGCGCCTGCATAAAGATGTGAAGAATGACCTAAAGAACCGAAGTGACCGAGAGTCCCAATAATGCCAATCAGCAACAGCAGCAAAACTAAACTTACCATACAACTGCCGATAAGCAAGTGAAGAGCGCGTATATCCGTATTGTCTGTAGAACCCTGAAAGAAAAAAGGAAGACGTTCCGATGTTCTGCTAAAAAACATCCAAACTCCCGTAAATGCTAGCACCACGTAAGCCAGCAACGACAAGCCCATCGACCATGCTGCTATTTTCCACAACCAGACAAAAGAAGGTAGATCCATATTTAATGGGGAAAAAGGGGACAAGGGAGACAAGGAGGACAAAGGAGAATTTTTATAACAATACCCAAAATCCAAAATAAAAGGGCTGCTGAGTACAGCAACCCTCAAACTAAGCAAATTTGTTTTCTTAATCAACAGATACTAAACCAGTGACATTTAAAGATTTTATAGAATCTCCGGTTTTTGTATGAATGGCTTGAACAATTGGTTTTTTATGAAAAGGATCTATTTCTGACTGAGAGGTTGTTGCTAACTCGTAATTGCTAGCTTCATTAACGACAAGGCGATTGCACGGAATTCTATCCGATAAAATTGCACTTGCCATCATACCCGTGTGAATCTCTAGGTGAGCTTCTCTAGGTGCTTCAAACACTAACCGTTGTCCGGGAAAAACAACCCTTTCAAAGTACCAATTAGGAATGTTTGATATGCGTGCCACTTGTATTTTACTTGTGGCATTCACGTAGCAGCAGAAAAGTGTAGCCGATTGCTCGGGTGGTAGAGGATCTAGTATTTGAGCCATAACTGCTGAGGAGCTTTATTTACGCCACTATTTTATATTACATCAGATAAAGCTAACACCGATCGATCCCCACATGCTGTAACTGCGACTACCATATGAACTTTTACACACGATCTCTATCTTAAGGTATGCCAGAGATATGAAAATTTTGTAAAAATTTATGCCTTTTACGCAATTACACATTACACGCAAGCAAATACGCTCTCCGTACCTCTTAAAAATTAAATATAGCTATACTGCCATTGTCTGTTTTGCAGCTGAACTCTATAAGTAACCACTGTGGATCGTAGTATTTCTTAAATGAACCAGAATGGTATTGTAAAGATATGAAAATATTTTTTTCATATCTTCTATCTCTAAAGGATATGTATCCAATAATCAGTAACCCGTAATTGGCGATCGCTCACCTGTTACCGGAGATCGTTAAATCCCCAGACTTATAAAGTAGGAAATTTGAATAATGAATCGATTGATTTTTTCCCTAAATTTATTTAGGAGGTACAGCAGTTCTAAATCATTCCTAAAAAATTGAAACTGCTATAGGTAGGACTAAAGCCAACCACGTGTCCTATTTTGTGGGCTAAAGCCCTACCTACTTAGATTTCATACCTCAAACAGGGTTCCTGGAGTTCCAAAATTTCACCATAAAGTTTGAAAACCATTCTTAACTCCCCTCCAAGCCCCTATAAAAACAAAACCATTAAACAAGTTGAGAAGAGAAGTGAAAATGTCAAGTAAAATTAGAGAGAGGACACAAAACATAACAAAACTCATATAAAAGCAGTTATTGCCAGTACACGAGGTGCGAAAATAAGGCAACCATGAGTAACAGACAAAAAGCTTGTATTGTATGCTTTTGCGCCTTCTGCCACGCAACTTGCTGTAGCTAGTGAAACCACGCACGGCGATCGCTCGTGGGGCAAATCCCCAAGATCGCGTTGCCTCACCACTGCAGTGACTCCTCTAACGAGAGTAGTTCTGCGTTTTTGTACTAGTGCTGTCTCTCCGAACAAAGGCAAAATGGAAGTCAAGACACCTGTGATGGAAAACCGAATTCTTTACGTCCGCCTTCCTTGTAACCCTATCTTTCCTATTGGGGTTGTCTATCTTTCAGACCACGTCCACAAGCTGTTCCCCAGCGTCGGGCAGAGGATTTTTGATTTAGGAACAGTACCACCCATCGATTATGCCACTGCCCTAGATCGCTGTATTGATGAATTTAAGCCAACACTGCTCGTATTTTCTTGGAGAGATATCCAAATTTATGCTCCTGTTGGTGGGCGTGGGGGTAACCCATTGCAGTATTCCTTTGAGTTCTTTTATTCAAAGAATCCCTTTGTAAAATTACATGGGGCAATAGGCAGCTTGCGGATGCTTGTCAGTTATTACACAGAACTATGGCGTAACTTAGATCTCATCAAACGCGGATTAAAACGTGCCCGACAGTACAATAAAGATACACGTCTGGTGGTTGGTGGTGGTGCAGTCAGTGTATTTTACGAACAGCTGAAAACAAGCCTGCCCGAGGGAACTATTGTTTCTGTAGGGGAGGGCGAAACTCTACTTGCAAAACTTTTAAGTGGTAGAGATTTTCAAGATGAACGTTGTTATGTAGTAGGAGAGACACAACCACGCCCGCGTCTGATCCACGAACAACCTACTCCATTAGAGAAAACGGCTTGTAACTATGATTATATAGAAAGTATTTGGCCGGAGTTCAGTTACTATCTCGAAGAAGCTGACTTTTACATCGGTGTACAAACCAAACGGGGTTGCCCCCACAATTGCTGCTATTGTGTTTACACTGTTGTTGAAGGAAAACAGGTTCGCATCAATCCATCTGATGAAGTGGTGGCGGAGATGCGCCAACTTTACAATCGCGGTATACGGAACTTTTGGTTTACGGATGCTCAATTTATTCCAGCTAGAAAATTTATCGATGATGCTGAGGAACTTCTACAGAAAATCATTGATTCTGGCATGACGGATATTCATTGGGCAGCTTACATCCGCGCTGACAACTTGACACCCAAAATGTCTGAGTTGATGGTGAAAACTGGAATGAACTACTTTGAAATTGGTATTACCAGTGGCTCTCAGGAACTAGTTCGCAAAATGCGAATGGGGTACAACTTGCGAACGGTTCTACAGAATTGCCGGGACTTAAAAGCAGCAGGATTCAACGACTTAGTTTCCGTCAACTACTCCTTTAACGTTATTGATGAACGTCCGGAAACGATTCGCCAAACCATCGCTTACCATCGGGAACTCGAAAGGATTTTTGGTGCTGATAAAGTCGAACCTGCTATCTTTTTTATTGGGCTGCAACCTCACACTCATTTAGAAGAGTATGGTTTTAAAGAGGGAATCATTCAACCCGGCTGGAATCCCATGAGCCTTATGCCATGGAACTTCAGAAAACTTCTGTGGAATCCCGAACCTCTTGGTTCCTTCTTTGGTAAGGTTTGTTTGGAAGCATGGCAACGCAATCCAAATGATTTTGGACGGGAAGTCATGAAAATCCTAGAAGAAAAGTTCGGCTGTGCCGATCTAGAAGAAGCGCTTTCCGCACCCGTTGAGAGTAAAGACAAACAACTCGTTGGTGTCGCTTAGATTACGAGGAAGGGGTGATGGGGTAAAATTGCCCCCACTCCCCCACTCCCAACTTCCCACTCTCCCACCCCCTCTGCGATTCATCCTATAAAATCCCATGTTACAAGGCTCAATTTTACAAAAACTAGAAACAGCTCATCGATACAGTACTAGACCAATCCAATTCGGTGTTTACTACAAGAATACTTTAGTCTCGTTGTGCCATGCCTTAGAAGACCATATTCTCAAAGACGAGGGTAAGCCGCTAGTCATCACAGCCTTTCAACAGGGGAAGTGGTATTTACAAGAAGCAGAAAGATACGCAGATATAGCCAAAAAAGCCAGTCATATTACCATTATGGCAGCTGCTGATAGCGTATTCGCCGAACACGCTACCAGCCAGTTACCTAACATTAGTTTGGTGCCATTAGATACAACAGATCCAGTCGCTCAAGAATGGCATCTCATTATCATGTCGCCCGGATACACGGCAATGGTTATTTGTCAAGAGTTGATGGAAGCTGATTATGGTCCTAACGAGCAACCTGCATCAGATATAGAACGAAAATTCTACGGTTTGTGGACGTTCGAGCCTGAATTGGTACGGGAGACGGTAGAATTGGCGATCGCTCACGTTGAACAATACAATTCAGAATTAGCGACAAAACTCAAGTCATACACGCAAACCATTCAGCCCACTTTTGCCACATTAGAAAACTTAAGTGAAGTCACTGCCCGTGTTGTAGATTATCTCCAAACGGGTCAATTCAACCTACCAGAATACACGGCAACCCGGCATCAAGCATTAGATCGCAATTTAGTATCCAACGAAATCCAAGCCTTCTTGCGGATGGCACAAATTCTTGATGCATCAGATATCAAAAACCCAAAGGCAGCATCAGAAGTTGTGGCACTTGCGGAAACAATGGGACAACTTCTCGATCTTCCTGCATGGCAAATCAAACGCCTGCGGCTTGCCGGTTGGCTGCATCGTATAGACCCATTACAAAAAGCAGAAAGTGTTCTGCCTCCAGGGACTTATACTGGATACCAACAAGATGCCCCCAGTTGTCCCCTGACTTGTCCCCTTGTACCCGGTACGCAAGTCTTGCGAAGAATGCCAAGATTGAGAGCGATCGCACAAATTATTACACATCAAACCGAGTGGTGGGATGGAACAGGAGAACCTGCTGGATTGGTAGGAGATGAAATTCCTCTGGAATCAAGAATCCTATCACTAGTTGCCGATTTTCAATGGCGGGTGAACAAGAAAAGAAGCACTCAAGTTAACCGAGAAGAAATCTTTGTGCAAGCGCTAGAAGAATGTAGAACGCTCCAATCGCACCGCTTCGATCCTAAACTTGTAGAAACCTTAACTTTACTAGTGATGGGTTTGCAACAAGGACTTGACTTACCACAGGTGCTACCAAAAGTGAGCAGTGGTATGTGGTTGTTAGACAGCAAACTAACGGTAACCAGCAATCAGTTAAGAGTAACTAGTGACCCGCGATCGCGCTCCGACAGCCTGTAGAGGCTTGCTGTTTCAAGCATCTTCACTCTCATTCCCAGGCAAAACCTGGGAATGACCGCATGAAGGCTCTGTCTCACGACTCTGTAACAAATTCTGTAACATTGGCACCATTTCACTAAATTTCAGTTTATATCTAGAACAGCCATCTAAGAGAAATCCCGGTTATAGCGGGTAATGCTGTTTAAAGATATACGCGATTATCAAATTCTTTTTCTCACCTTGTTCTTAATTCTTGGAATTGGAGCAAGAGACTGGACATTACAACCTCAGTTAATTCTAGTAGCAATCGTCACTTGTATATCCATACAATGGCTGTTGTCATCGATTGTTAATCATTTGTCAATAGTTCGGGACAAAGAACAAACCATAAGTCTTCGCAGTGCTGTCATTACTTCCCTCGGGCTTAGCCTGTTGTTAAGGGCTGACCATTGGACAACAATGGCTTTCGCTGCAGCAAGCGCTATTGCTAGCAAATTTGTTTTTAAAGTTGACGGCAAACATTTCTTTAACCCCGCTAACTTTGGTATCATCTCTGCCTTAGCATTAACTCCTGATGCATGGGTTTCGCCAGGACAGTGGGGGGAAGACTGGTGGTATGGGCTGCTATTTGCTGGAACCGGAGGCATGATTCTCAAGCGAGTTGGACGTTGGGATACGACAACAGCTTTTCTAGGTACCTACGCTGGGTTAGAAGCGATTCGCAATATTTGGCTGGGCTGGACTTGGGATGTTTTTTTGCACCGACTCACGAGCGGCTCGTTGCTTCTTTTTGCCCTGTTTATGATAACAGACCCTCGCTCAATTCCCAATGCAAAAACCGGGCGCATAATTTGGGCTGTGTGTATTGCGTTATTGACTTTTCTTCTCAGGAATTACTTCTACATTTCTACAGCAGTTTTTTGGGCATTATTTGCAATTGCTCCACTGACTATCCTAACAGACATATTGTGGTCAGCACCGCGTTTTTCTTGGTTGATGGAAAGAAAAGTTAATGGCTAATTGCTAATTGCTAATTGCTAATGGCTAATTGCTAATGGCTAATTGCTAATGGTGAGACCAGCCCTGTAGGCGGGTTTCCCGCCGTAGGGGACTGGTGAGACCAGCCCTGTAGGCGGGTTTCCCGCCGTAGGGGACTGGTGAGACCAGCCCTGCAGGCGGGTTTTCC